>NZ_JABUEX010000015.1:0-61221 GCF_013314835.1 Syntrophothermus sp. | reverse complement strand
AACCAAGGACTAATCAGCTTGTATGAGACATATCGGAAACTCTGTAGTGTTTCATGAACCGCCGTATACCGAACGGTACGTACGGTGGTGTGAGAGGACGGGGGTTAGCCGCCCCCTCCTACTCGATAGGCGGCTTTGGTGGTTTCTTGTCTCAGATTTTATACCTTTGTTTAAACCCTACTTGTTTACAGCTGTTTACGGGGTTTCTGTTCTTTTTATCGAAAACAACACGGCATTAGCGCTGTCGGGACACTGAAGTTCAACAACCGAGTTGATCCAATCTTCTGGGGAAGTTTGCCGGCAAGCGGCTGCTAGATACGGGAACATGGCCGACAATGCATAAAGGCAAAGGGGAGATTCACCTTGAGGAACTACCAGTGGGTCTTCGAAGAGAAATTGTTGCCCTACTTGATACCCGGCGGAACAAAATCCTTTGACTTTCGTTACTTGTATCTCCAACATATTCCTCTACCTCCTTGCTCCTACATAGTAAGAATATTCTTCACCCTGAGACGGCATCTCCTGCTTCAGCAGTTAAACATAAAACAACGCAACCAAATAATTCTCCATTTTGGACAGAATAGCGACCACACGTTCGTCTTGTAATCTAGCAGGGCATCTCTGGACCAATGCAAAAGCAAGATTCGTGCCACGCATTGATATAAAGTTCACAAAAAATAAAAAAGCCTGGTTTCCCTGATACACCTCGGCTTTCGAACAAAACTTGATTTGATGTTGTTGCCTCAAGTAGCCGATGCTACATGAGGTTGTCAGGAACCTACGAGTTTAGGTATCTAAACCGGTACACTGTATCGAGTAAGCAACTTTATACCGACCTAGTCTCTTAGTTTTCGGTAGAGCACTGTGCGGTGAATTCCCAGCAGTTGTGCTGCTTCGCTTATCCGACCTTCACATTCCGATATCACCTGATTTATATACTCCTTTTCCACCATTTGCAATACGCTCTTTAGGGTTCCTCTGTAGACTGTACTTGTCTGGCGTAGGTGGCTCGTATCGCTTGAACGACGACTGCTATTTGGCAGGGATTGATCGCCCTCAAAATTCAAATAGTCACTGGTGGAGGTAACAACTAGTCTTTCGACAACGTTGCGCAACTCGCGCACGTTTCCGGGCCAGTTGTAATTCGTGAATGCTTCGAGTGTTTGCTTGGTAAATGTCTTTTTGAAAGAGTACTTCCTATTCAATTCATCCAGAAACTTATTAGCGAGAATAGGGATGTCCTCAGGTCTTTCCCTCAGAGGCGGCAGCTTTATCGGTACCACATTGAGACGGTAATACAAGTCTCTTCGAAACAGACCTTGTGTCATCATGGTTTTTAGGTCTCTATTGGTGGCGGCGATAAGGCGCACATTAGTTCTGTGAATACTCGTGCTGCCCAATCGTTGCACATCGCCTGTCTCTAGGACTCTCAGCAGCTTGGATTGTACGGGTAACGGCAATTCCGCGACTTCATCGAGAAACAGTGTTCCTTTATGGGCGATCTCGAACAGTCCTGGTTTCCCTTGGGTGCTGGCACCTGTAAACGCGCCAGCAACATACCCGAAAAACTCCGACTCCATAAGTTCACTGGGTATTGCAGCACAATTCACCGGAATGAACGGTTCTTTAGCACGTAGACTGTTGCGATGTATATACCTTGCCATTACTTCTTTACCGGTTCCTGATTCCCCGAACAGCATTATTGTGCTGTCAGTTTTGGCAGCGGCACTGGCAACAGTCATGACCTGCTGCATTTGGGGGCTTTCAGCCACTATCTCCTTCCCTTCGGAATCTGCCTCTGCTAAATATTCCATCGCCTTTTTATATCGATTAGCGTTGGATCTTTCACGTTCCAGAAGCTCCATAAACTTGTCGAACAAGTGTTGATCTCGTGAGTTGGTGATAACCATAACAACGTCGCCATTCTTGTCCAATACGGGCGTGCTGGTGGCCATCAGAGTAGTCCCGTACTTGCTCCTGATGAGGCCGGTAACTACTGAGCGAGTTTCGGTTGCCTCCCATGCTGTCGAGCGATCATACAACCCTTCTTTAACCAAATCCCTGACGTTTTTCCCTACCAGCTTCTTATGATCAACTCCTAGCAATCTTCCCGTGGAGCGGTTAGCCAACAGTACATTGCCGGACTTATCGGTAACAAGTATGGCGTCGTAGGAATTGATAATAACCTGAATCAATTCTTCTCGTGAACAGACTACTGCGACTTCCGAGCTTTCCCAAGCCATATAACTCCTCCTTTTTCAAAAAAACCTTCTAAAAGTCTTTGTTTGTTGAATTCGAAAAATTACTCCATTCCGATCTGTAAATCACACTGTTTGCTGACACGAATTGTTCACACATGATCTAGAGCGGTTTTCTTGTATTGCCGCAGCGGTTGACTTATACTGATATTGCTTAACCCCCTCCTTCCCCAAGATATGTAGAGTCCACCAGGAACAAATTCCCTTATCTTTCTAAATGAGAAATCCAGCATGGCTTGGTTGCCGTTTGTGTCCGAACACAAAAACTGGTACTATTCTTGCTTGATTCGCTTACTGGTGGTATTCTTTTCGTAGGTGCAACTTCCCTATTGAGTGGTGTTGGGGCTATTTCCAAATTTTCCAAGATAGTCGTGCGTTCCTTTTTCTTGGCCGCTAGTTAATCACTTCTTATAGGGGCGTATAAGACGTCACCGAATACTTTACGATTACTCCAAAAAGCTTGTCCAGTGGGTAGACGGCGGAACAACAGTATAATAAATGTTGAGTGATACTTCAGGTATACAGTATGGAACACAGTGTTTGAGTTCACGGCACGACTATGTACTTTTGCCTGTAGACAAAAGCCATAGTTGGAGCTTCTCAAAGCCGATACGAATCCTGATAGTAGGGGGCATTATATAATTATGATAAAACAGCTTTTGCCTGGCATTTATCAGTTGAAGGTGCCTTTGCCCAGGAATCCTCTTAAAGCCATTAATTCCTACCTGATTGGAGGCCAGGCGAGGAGTCTCCTCGTCGATACTGGTTTCAACTGGCCTGAGTGTAAGGAAGCCCTGCTTAAGGGAATTGAAACCCTGGGAGTAGATTGGGCAGATATAGACTTTTTTGTAACTCACTTACACGGGGACCATTTCGGGCTGGTCTATGACCTGGCAAGACAGGAATCAGTAGTTTATTGCAGCGAGGTTGATGCCAACATAATCAAGGCCAACAGGTCCACCGCTTATTGGCAAGAGATTAATTCATTTTATCTCATGCATGGTTACCCACCCCATGAACTGGATCAAGGAGATACCCTTAGGAGCTATGTCTCTGGAACCGACATCAATTTTAAATATGTAAATGAAGGCGACTGTTTGGAATACGGCGGTTATCATCTAGTCTGCATAAGCACTCCAGGGCACACTCCGGGGCACATGTGCCTGTACGAGCCTGAACGTAAGTTTCTGATATCGGGTGATCACATTCTCGCTGACATTACCTCCAATATCACTGGTAGGCCAGGGTGGAACGATTCTCTCGGACAGTATCTCAAGAGCTTGGAAAAAATAAATGCTATGGATATAAATTTGGTTCTGCCCGGCCACAGAGGTATTATAAGAAACCATCACCGAAGAATTGAAGAACTTAAGCTTCATCATAAAAAGAGGCTGGAAGAGGTTCAGACCATTCTTCAAGATGGTCCCATGAGTGCCTACCAGGTTGCGAGCCTCATGCATTGGGACTTGACATACGATTCCTGGGAACAAATTCCCAGTTTTCAAAAATGGTTCGCCACCGGCGAGGCTATTGCTCACTTGGAGCATTTAGTACATATGAATGTATTGCGAAAAATTGAGCAAGACGGAGGAGTAATTTATGCACTACCTGACTAAATGTTTCGTCCTCCGCAGGAGGGGGAAAAGCCCCTCATTGTGAGCAATGTGTAACGGTTTTGTTGCTTGCTCTCCCAGTCTGGATCACACTGTTTTGGGGTTTCATATATCTTGTCTACCTAATATTAATTATAGCTGGCGATGTCGGATTATGTCGAACATAATTCGTAATCCAGAGAAGGAATGATCAACAGCAAGCAAGAGTAAGGAAGGTTGCGCTGCGGATACACCATGACACAGAGTGCAACCTTGCGGATAGACTTTCTGCAACCTTTATTGGCAATCAACTCTCAGACTTCTGAGTAATTGAATGGGAAAGAGAGTCCGAATTCCCCTTATATTAAGGGGGATTCGGGCTTTTTCTTTTGGGGTGAGGTAGGTCTGTGGCATGCATTTTGCTCCAGAGACAAAAATGAAAGCATACCAGACGAAGGTATGCCGAGTAAAAGGGGATCTCAGGAAAGGGGGGGTCAACTAGACAAATCAGTTGATACGTTATCAAGATGAGCTAAACGTCAAAATCGGCCTGTTTGTCAACGCGAAGATGGTTAACGAACAAGTCCCTGCATGCAGTGTCTTCCTCGCTCTTTTGGCGGTTGTGAAGTAATCGTTCAGTCTAGGGGTCTGTGTCCGACAATTATCTTCGCCCAGAGAAAAGAAGGAGGTATTTCGATATGCCGTATACCAAAGCTTTTATCCCCTACGGAGGATATTATTCAACGCCATTTGTCCGCTGGAATGGATCGCTGAAAGGGGAAAACCCTGTTGTACTAGGGGCTGCCACGGCAAGACGCTGGTTTGTGGAAAAGAAGATCGACCCGACCGTGCTTGATTTTCTGTACTATGGGCAGACAGTTACCAGTCCCCTAACGTTTTTTGGCCATGTTTATGCTGCTGCAGTGATTCTCGATCGGGTGAAAGATATACCCGCCATGGGCTTGAATCAAGTTTGTACAACGTCGGTAACAAGCCTGGCGTTGGCAGCTAACGATGTTGAGCTTGGAATGCACGAAGCAGTCTTCTGCCTTTCCAGTGATCGTACTTCAAGTCACGCTATAGTACTGACGCCCAACCCCAAGACTGGCGGAGTGGACATAGAAAACATCGTTCTCGACAACTTCGACCGTGACCCTTCACCGGGGGCAGGTTTGAAGATGTATCAGACGGCTGAGGCAGTGGCTAAAGAAGTTGGTATTACCAGAGAAGAATGTGACGAAGTAGCTTTGTTAAGGTATGAGCAGTATAACGACGCGCTAGCTAATGATCGGGCATTCCAAAAGAGATATATGTTCCCGGTGGAAATAAAGGCTGGCAAGAGCGTGAAGCTGATCGAGGAGGACGAAGGGATAACGTCTACTTCGAAAGAGGCACTTGCTAAGTTAAAACCCATGGAACCCGGCGGAGTGCTGACCTTCGGCAGCCAGACTCATCCTGCCGACGGCAATTGTGGGATTATAGTCACAACCCAAGAAAAGGCCAAAGAATTGAGTTCGGATCCGAATATAACCGTACAAATCCTCTCGTACGCGGTAGTAAGGGTTGCTCCGGGACGTATGGCAGGGGCACCGGCACCTGCATTAGCGGCAGCCCTAAAGAACGCGGGGTTAAGCGTAAGCGATCTCAGTCAAGTGAAAACCCATAATCCGTTCATCGTAAATGACATAAATACCGGCAGGCAATTAGGAATAGACCAGAAGATGATTAACAATTACGGATCCTCCATGGTTTACGGGCATCCCCAGGCACCGACTGCTGGAAGAGCCATTATCGAGCTGATCGAAGCATTGGCGGTGCAGGGCGGAGGTTATGGCGCGTTCACAGGATGCGCAGCAGGCGATATAGCCGCCTCAATGGTAATAAAAGTGAGCTAGGAGCCGGAGTCAAAACACGGGATTTCGCCACCAAGCTTCGCAGGTGAGGAGCGTAAATGAGATTGTCCTTGGCGCCGAGTTGTCCAACGAGGCGCGAGGCGCTAAGGCGAAACGCTCCACACACGTACAAGTGTAACGGAACTGCGGTCAGGATGTTGCCGGAATTAATGTAAACCAATGAACGTACAGCATGTGCTCCTATTACTGTCTTTTTCGAAGGAGGAGATGAAGGTATGCCAGCGAGATGGGAGAAACTGGAGAGAATTCCAGCACCACATTTCATCCCCACATTTGGACCCCTATCGGGGATGAGGTTGCTGCTTTCCGGTAGTATAGTAGCGGCACCGTTTGCTGCCCAGTTGTGCGCCGACTTTGGCGCGGAAGTAATTCACATTGAAATGCCCAGAATAGGAGACACCTATCGTACTCAGAAACCAGTGATAACAAGTGAAGACGGAACAAAGGCCATGGCTGCAGCATATTGTCAGAAACGCAATAAGTTGAGCTTTGCCCTCAACCACAATCTTAGCATCCCGGAATCCAAGGAAATATTCTATTCATTGATCAAGCAATGTGACGTATGGCTTGAGAATATGGTGTGGCTAGACAAACTGGGTGTTGACTGCAAAGAGCTATTGGAAATAAACCCCAAACTTATCATCGTGCATGTCAGTGGTTTTGGACGTCCTCAGTTTGGGGGCGACCCGCGCATATGCAACCGGCCCTCCTATGACCCGGTTGGTCAATGCGAGGGTGGACTGGCTAATATGATTGGTTTTCCAGACGGCCCGCCGATGTACGCACAACCCTTTGTCAATGACTATCTGACTGCTACCTATGCATTTGGAGCAATTTGTGCCGCCTATATCCACGTGCTTAAAGGCGGAAAAGGACAGGAGATTGACATAGCGCAGGTAGAGACCCAGGCACGTAACCTTGACGATCACTGGGCTGCTTATATCAACCTTGGAGTAGAGAAAAGCCGTGTCGGCAACCGGGTTCCCATATTCCAGCCTGCTTCGATGCACAAGTGCAAGGATGGTCGCTATGCGTTCATAGGGGCCTTCGGTGAAGCGGCCTATTACCGTGCCATAGATGGCTTGGGTTTGAAGCGCGAGGAATGGAAGTGGGAGGAGTGCGGTCAGTCAAAGGAGGCGCTCGAGTCTGAAAAAGGCCGAGCTCTGTATGAATATATAGACAAGTGGTTCAGCGAGCGCACCGCGCAAGAGGCTCAGGACCACATGGACAAGTATAAGACGCCAGTGGCTATCGTTAAGACTCCAAAGGATATCTATGCCGATCCCCACTGGCATGCCAGGGGGAACTTCATCAGGTACTACGTCCCTGCCATTGACAGAGAGGTCGAAGCGTTCGGTTTCGTTCCAAAGTTCATGGACACTCCAGGCCAGGTGTGGCGCGGGCAGGTGGACATCGGTTATGACACCGAGAGGATACTCAGCGAACTTCTCGGCTACACCGACGTCGAGATCGAATCACTCAAAGGGAGAGGCATAATCGACTAGAGTCGGCGCAAGGGAAACTGACCTGATGTCGTGCGAACCACCATAGGGGACAGTTGCACCGGGGGAACTTAGCGGAGGTTGAATCGTCTGGGAGTTGGCTTTTCAAGCGTGAGCTCATTTAGGCCTGAACCGCCAAGAGGTTCAGGTAGGGTAGCTAACTGTAAAGTCACAAACAAATGATAGGGGGTATTTATCATGACAATCAAGAAAATAGGCGTGTTGGGAGCCGGCGCAATGGGGACAGGTATAGCCCAGGTTGCGGCACAGGCCGGTTATGAAGTAGTCCTGGGTGATGTTGAGATGGCTTTCGTCGAGAGGTCGGTGGCCAATATAGGCAAGCTTCTGGACAAGAACGTAGAAAAAGGCAAAATGACCGCTGAACAAAAGGATGCTATCATGGGCCGCTTCACTCTTACCACGAACCTAGATGATTTTGCCACCGTTGACTACTTCATAGAAGCTATCGTCGAGGACCTCGAGATCAAGAAATCTACTTTAGCGAAGGTTGACAAGGTATTAAAACCCGATGTCGTCATGGCTAGCAACACTTCCTCAATGTCTATCACGGTTCTGGGATCTGCCACCAATAGGCCGGAAAAATTTGTGGGCATGCATTTCTTCAATCCAGTTCCGGTTATGAGGCTTTGCGAAATCATCCGCGGCTACAAGACCAGCGATGAAACCGTGAAAATAGCTTCTGAGCTTGCTCAGGCCTTTGGCAAGACCACTGTTGAAGTCAAGAAGGACACCCCAGGATTCATCGTAAATCGGGTAATGATGCCTCAGTTCCTGGAGGCTATTCGCCTGGTTGAGGAAGGGGTTGCTACTCCGCAGGACATCGACACCGCAGTGACCCTGGGTCTCAACTATCCGATGGGGCCTTTTACCTTGATGGACTTCACCGGAATCGATATCTCAAAGTTCGTTCTCGATTACTTCTACGAGGAAACCAAGAATCCGTTCTGGGCTCCTCCCTATACTCTGAAGGCTATAATCAGGGCTGGTAAGCTGGGCAGGAAGACCGGAGCGGGATGGTACGACTATAGCAAGTAAGGGTTCATCTTTGGCTATTAAGAAGGGTTCAGGGAAAGGATAGAGAGTTGCAAGGGGTGCACTGACGGGCTGGAGAGCCCAAGGGATAGAGAATAGACTGAATAGATTAGGAGGAGAGGCCCTTTTACATGGAAAGGGCCCTCCTGCTAGGAATTAGTGCAGCACTTGCAATTGGGGCGAAATCTAGGATCTGACGAACGAAAGGGGAGTTGCCCATGTCCTACGAAGCGATTCAGGTAACCAGAGAAGGCAAGGTGGCGGTCATCACCCTGAACCGCCCTCCCATGAATCCCTTGAACAGCGCGGTATTCAGGGATTTAGCTAAAGCAGCGGACGAATTCAGCACCGATGCCAGAGTGAAGGCAGTTATTATTACTGGGGCTGGAGGTAAAGCATTTGCGGCTGGGGCAGACGTCTCGGAAATGGCTACTCTTACCCCTGTGGAGGTATACAGTTTCTGCCAGGGCTCGAAGATAGCCTTTTCGAAGCTGGAGAACCTGAATAAACCTGTTATTGCCGCTGTAAGCGGGGTGGCGTTTGGTGGTGGTTGCGAGCTAGCGTTGGCTTGCGATTTTCGTATTGCGGCGGACAACGCGAAGTTTGCCTTTCCGGAAACTGGCCTAGGTATAATTCCCGGTGGTGGTGGGACACAGAGACTGCCTAGGCTGGTCGGGGCGACCAAAGCCAAAGAACTAATCTTTCTGGGCGAAATAATTGACGCTGTTACAGCAGAGAGAATCGGGCTAGTAAACAAACTGGTGCCGGCGGATGCCCTCATGGAAGAGGCCATGAAGATGGCCAATAAATTGGCGGAGAAGCCCTTAGTTGCCATACAGATGGCTAAGGCCGCTATTAACCTTGGGGGGAATGTTGACCTTACCTCTGGCTTGGAAGCGGAGATTCAGAATTTTGTCATTGCTTTTGCCAGTGCGGATGGCAAGGAGGGCCTATCAGCGTTCGTGGAGAAGCGAAAACCGAACTATACGGACAAGTAGATGATAGACAATACACGATGGAAATGTGAGGTGAAGGGAATGAGCGAGTTACCCAAAGGGGGAACCTTTCTCTTCGGTCAGACCGATCCTCAAAGCGTGTTTACTCCGGAGGACTTTACCGAAGAGCACAAGATGGTCTATCGGACGGCGTTAGGGTTTGTTAATGACAAAATCCTGCCCGTAATGGATGACCTTGAAGCCAAGAAGGAAGGCCTTAACAGGGAACTTCTACTAATGGCTGGAGAACTGGGACTTCTGGGGACCGATGTTCCGGAGGAATACGGCGGATTCGCCATGGACAAGATCAGCACCAGCATTGTGGCGGAGTGCATGGGACGTGCGGGTGGATTTACCATGACCCATGGGGGGCAGACGGGTATTGGTCAGTTGCCTATTGTCTATTTTGGCACCCATGAGCAGAAGATGAAGTACCTGCCAGGGATTGTCAGCGGCGAAAAAGTTACTGCGTACGCCCTGACTGAACCTGGGGCAGGTTCAGACGCTTTGGCTGGAAAGACATGGGCGGTCCTCAGCCCGGATGGAAAGTACTACATCTTGAATGGCACCAAACAATTCATCACCAACGCCGGATTTGCTGACCTGTACATTGTCTTTGCCAAGATAGACAGGGACAAGTTTACGGGCTTCATCGTAGAAGCCGACTCCGAAGGCCTTTCTACCGGTCCCGAGGAACACAAGATGGGGATCAAGGGCTCGTCGACCAGGACGGTGATACTTGAAGACGTAAAGGTTCCGGTTGAAAACGTTCTTTTCGAGATTGGCAAGGGACACGTAATCGCCTTCAATATTCTGAACATGGGACGCTATAAGCTGGCGGGCAATGCCGTAGGTAACTGTAAGTTCGCCATTGAGCTGTCTGCACAATATGCAAATGATCGCAGGCAGTTCAACCAACCAATCGCTGAGTTCGGTCTTATAAAGGAAAAACTAGCCGAAATGAATACCAGGACGTACATCGCCGAGAGCATGGTCTACCGTACGGGAGGATTGCTGGACCAGATGATGCACACGTTGGATTTGTCTGGTCCTGACAGCGGCCAGGTGGCAGCCAAAGGGATTGAGGAATATGCATTGGAGTGCTCAATGAACAAGGTTTTTGCCACTGAGGTTCAAGGTTATGTTATGGACGAAGGCGTACAAATTCATGGAGGGTACGGATTCACGTCGGAGTACACCATTGAAAGGCTGTACAGAGACTGCAGGGTATATCGGATATTCGAGGGCACTAATGAGATTAACCGGACTGTCATAACGAGTACCTTGGTCCGCCGCGGACTGAAGGGAGACATTCCGCTCAAGGAGGCCATTGAAGGATTACGGGCCGGGTTAGCATCCGGAATTGGACCACGGCAAAACGAAGGCGAATTGGTACAGGCTGCGAAAGACATGCTGCTGTTGAGCTTGGGTGTGGGCATTGATAAGTATGGTCAGGGTCTGCTCAAGCATCAAGAGATTGTCGGGAAAATCGCGGACATGGCCATGCTTACCTTTGGAATGGAGAGCGGTTGGCTCCGTGCCCAGAAGGCATTAGCCAATACTGGCGAGGCGGACGCAAGAATTAAGCTAAACATGGCGAGAGTCTTTATCAATTCCGCTATTGGCACCATATTTAACTTGGCCAGAGAGGTCTTGGCAGGACTTGCCAGCGGTGAGGAATTAGCCGGGCTCCTGGCGGACTTGCAGAAGTTGTGCCAGTACACGCCGAGCAACACCATAGCTATGAGACGGGAAATTGCGGCGGCTGTCTCGGCGGCGGCTAGGTATGTTGCGTAGGGTGGCCGTAGCAAAGGATTCTCTCATTCGGCTCAGTCTGAGAGGTAGAAAGAGAGACCCGAAGGGTAACCCGTCGAGAATAGCTTGGGGCAGTAGCCTAGGCATGTGTTGGCGTTTGTTTGGTTCACTGGGAGTCGAATAAATGTGAAGGGGGAGATGGAGAATGTCGGGAAATAATTCGGGCGCAGGATTCGCTAATCCGACCCCTGCGGGTCTGGTGGCACTATCAATGGCTTGCTTCGCGTTCTTTGCACTGTTAACGGGAAGGGTAGACCACTCGACCACACCGGTTATGGCTTTTTGGCTGCTCGGCGGGTTCATTGTACAGATAGTGACAGGCGTCATTGAGCTGAGAGAGGGTAATCTTCCGGGAGGTAACATATTCACTTGGTTCGCCGCATTCTTTATGTTCACTACCGGGTGTGTCTTCCTTTTTGAGTATCTCGGGCATTCTCTTAACTGGCATATGAGTGGTGCCGTAGAAGGGTGGGCCTGGGCAGCATTGACGTTATCGTTATTATTCTGGACACCGGCTTATCTCAAGGCGCCGCTGTATTTGTTCACAGCGATAGTGTTTATGGATGTTGCTTGTCCAATGCTTACTCTGATGAAGCTAGGCATCCTGGCTCCGACGGTTGCTCCTATTATTGGGTGGCTCATGCTAATCGCGGGTTTACTCGGTCTGTGGCTAGGGGCCTGCATAGTCGTCAACGGGGTCTTTGGACGAGAGGTATATCCCTGCCCGGGACCCATTTTAAAGGATTAAGGTGAAAGGTGTACTCAGGAACCGGATCCTAGAGGACTAACGGTAGGCGCTCGTGCATCGGTCTTTAGGAAAGCTTAGTGGCAGGAACGTTGTAGTAAGGAGTAAGTCGCCCCCCCGCGGGGTTGGCTGGCGAGTTAAATGAAAGGGGCGTATGCCTTAGGGAGACCAGGGCAGCGTTATGGGAGTGTGGCTGCGATTGTCCGAGTTTCGTGGCGCGAGAAGGTCCTATAAAGTACCGGGTCCTTGGCCTGGCCGGGGTATGGGCACCAAGCCCCTGAAGCGAAGTCGGCGCGGAATCAGATTGAGCGAATGAGAAATATGCGATTCTGACGCAATTATGTCCCTAACTATGAGGGCACCGGTCTTGGGACCGTTGCCCTTTTTGTTTTATCTCGCTAGGGCAAAAGGTTTGTCACGAATGCCGGAGACAGGGGAGAATTGTGGATATTTTTTCGGTGGTGAGGTAACCACGAGGGCTATCGGGGATTGGGCTTCGGTTGTCTTTCGTAGAGCGCTTGAGAGGGGGGAAGGTAGCGGCGATCATGAATCGGGTGTGTTAAAGGTTGGAGCGGGCAACTGGTCTTATCATTGAGGGTTGGAGGTGAAAATGGTAATGAACGTCTGCGGGCTAGTAAGTAGAAATGCCTCGCTTCGCCCGCACAGTAAGGCTATTATTTGCGGTGATGACGGGAGGATATATAACTGGTCCGAGTTTGAGAAGATGGTCACGAGATTCAGCAATGCCCTGGCAAGTATGGGGGTGGAAAAAGGGGATAGGGTGGCAATTTACCTGCCAAATTCGCCGGAGTTTTTATTCACGTATTTCGCAGTAGCAAGGATAGGAGCCATAGCCGTTCCGTTTAACATTCTGTTCAGAAGTGGAGAAATAACGTATGTCCTCAACAATTCGCGGGCCAAGGTGCTGGTTGGTGCTTCGGCCGAGACGAGAGAGTATCTTGCCGGCGCCGGGGGTGACGTGCCTCATCTAGAAAAGGTCATTACAGTAGGGGAACGGATAAATGGAAGCCTCGATTTCCATGCGTTGGTGTCGCGTGCTCCAGAAGCGTTCGATGTGGTTGACTGCAGCCCTGATGATATAGTATCTATACTTTACACCTCGGGCACCACCGGACAGCCGAAAGGAGCTATGCACAGTCACGGGAATTTGATGGCTATCGGGACGCTGAGCTCAAGAATCTTACGAATTGACGACCAAGACGTTCTGCTGACGCCGACTCCCTTCTGTCATATATGTTTTGTGTTGAGCGCGCTGGGGCCTCTGAGCGTAGGAGCCTGCTCAGTGACGATGCGGAGATTCAGTCCGGACAAGGCACTGGAGTTGATATCGCGCTACCGGGTCACTCACTTCACCGGTGTTCCTACCATGTTTATATACATGCTGCATCATTTCGAAGAGGATAAATACGACCTTACGTCTTGGAAGTATGCGTATGCTGCGGGAGCTTCTATGCCGGTCCAATATATTAAGGAAGTAGAAGAGAAGTTCGGAGTAGAGTTTGCAGAACTGTATGGTCTCACCGAGACTACCTCCACGGTAACGTATAATAGGATCGGACACGGTAAGAAGGGATCAGTTGGGCTCGCGGCTGAGGGGACCGAAGTGAAACTAGTGGATGAGGCCGGAAACCAGGTTCGGGTCGGTGAAGTTGGCGAGATACTGGTAAAGGGGCCTGGAGTTTTCAAGGGTTACTGGGAAATGCCGGAGGCAACCAGGGAGGTATTCGACGGGGAGTGGTATCGCACTGGTGACCTTGGGAAATACGATGAGGAAGGGTACTTGTACATTGTTGGAAGGAAGAAGGAGATGATAGTTTGCGGTGGCTACAATGTCTATCCTCGGGAAATTGAAGACGTTATTTGCCAACACCCAAAGGTTGCGGAAGCTGCCGTTGTGGGCGTTAGAGATTCGGCTAGAAACGAGATTCCCAAGGCCTTTGTCCGACTGAACGAGGGCGAAGAGATGACGGAGCAAGAACTAATAGAATTCTGCGCGCAGAGAATAGCTTCTTACAAGGTACCGCGTCAGGTGGAATTTGTACCCGAGTTGCCGAAGAGCCCCTCAGGGAAAATCCTAAAGAGATTGCTACCCGCAAGCTAAACCAGACAAGTGTATATGGTTTCTTGTGTCCGGCGGTGGTAAGGGTCAAATTTGTTCGGGTACTCGCGAGCTCAAGCTCAGGGGAACACCAGGGGAACTTCCCGCAAATTCAATTAATTTATACGTAAGACGTACCACTACAAACATGGTAGGGGTACGTCATTCTGTGATCTCACTACCAACCCGCGATTGGGCGTCCTTAATCCAGGAGGGGTAGAATTTTTCATGGACAGATGGCCCTTACGCCGTATCCAAAGATGGAGCCTTCTTCTTGACTTGAATGGCCTGTCGGTCGGTCCCGCCGATGAACGCAAAAAAGTACGGCGACAAGATGAAGGATATCGCCGTACTATTATATGGAGGAGGTAATTTTAGGATGGGCTACTTCGTAATGGTACAGGCTACTGTAATGATATCGCTATTGATCTATGCACTGAGTGCGTCGGCTTCGTGGTTAAGCGGGTTGTCGACCGGTTTCTTGAGGAACCGCAACATGACCAAAGCGATAGCCAGGAATGCAGCCGCCACCAGGTATGCTCCATTATACGAATTCGTATAATCGACGATTCGGCCGCCCGTGATTGGACCGATTACTCCGGCGATTCCATATGCGGTAAACACTAGGCCGTAGTTCATACCGCTATGCTTTAGGCCATAATAATCGTACGTCATAGCAGGGAAAATACCGAGCAACGAACCCCAACATATCCCGCAGGCTGTGATGCCACACACCAAGAGGCTGAAGTTAGTGTAGAACCTGAACAGTAGCATGTTTATCATCTGAACCATGAAGACAAGCATCAGGGTTTTCTCGCGCCCGAGATTGTCCGATAACCATCCGCCCAGGAAACGGCCCAAGCAATTGCAAACAGCGAGGAGAGAAACGAGGGCGAATCCCCATTCGATGTTGGCTTGCATCGTCCCAATCATCGCCGCTTGACTCGTTACCATAAGACCTGCTACAACACCGAAAGCGTACATGCACCATATGAGATAGAATTGATAAGTAGAAAGCATTTCAGAAGGGGTATACTGCCGCTGCGGAGTGGGAGGCACGCTTGGCGAGGAATCTGGAGCTTCTTCTGCTTTGTAATCCGCCGTCGGCCGGGAAAGGAATTGCGCGAATATGAGGATTGCGATCATGAAGGCAATTCCCTCGATAATAAACGTCTTTTGGATGCCGACGTTACTTAACAGATACTGGGTCAATGGGGCGACGTAAACTGAGGAGAAGCCTAGCGCAGCAACCACTAACCCTCCGATCATGCCCCTCTTCTGCGGAGGGAACCAGCTCACTGCTGCGGGTATCGTGCCTGCATATCCTACTCCTAACCCTATGCCAAATATCAAGCCAAAGGAAACGACCAGCATGGGCAGAGAGGTCGCGTAGCCGGAGAGCAGGAACCCGATTCCAGTACATATACCGCCTATTACCCCGCATACCCTAGGCCCATATCTGTCAAAAATACGGCCTCCGGGTACCATCATCAGTGCAGACAACAGGATTAGGGCAGTAAAAGGGAGTGATGCTTGGGTTTTCGTGTAACCGAGCTCTTTAACGAGGGCCGCCGCGATTATGCTCCACGAATAGAAACAACCTAGGGCGAGGTTGACTCCCATCGCGCCGACCGTCACTATCCAACCCTTGTTTCTTTTATTCATAGAATAACTCCTCCTCATGTTGTGATATGATAATTCATCAAGTATCAACTTAACGCTTGAGAACTTCCACTTGCTACCGAGAGGGTTATCCGCTAGTGGAAAACCAGATCAACCCAAGTAGCCACAGGACGTCATTTCTTGCCTTTGTTTATTTCTTTTGCCCTCATTTTCCGGTAAAGGACAGTCCGGTGGATGCCCAAACGCTTGGCTGCCATGCCAATGCGTCCGCCACACTCCTCTAAGACCTGTTTGATGTATTCCTGTTCCACTGCTTCGAGCACACTTTTCAATGTCCCGGAGTGTGTTGAGGGAAGCCTGGTTGGAGACTTCAATAAGGAACTAACACGACCTACTTCTTCGCTTTCATCAACATTAGCTTTGGGTGCAAACTGAACGCCTTCGATTCCAAGTAGATCGCTGACAGACGTTACTGCCATTCGCTCAACTACATTACGCAGCTCTCTGACATTGCCAGGCCAGTTGTATTTGAGAAATTCCTGAATAGCTTGCAGGCTCAGCTTTTTGTTGAAGCCGTACTTCCTGTTAAGCTCTTCCAGATACTTGTTGGCTAGAACAATTATGTCTTCCGGCCTCTCTCTGAGCGGTGGGATGTGTAAAGGAATTACGTTTAGACGGTAGTACAAATCGCTTCGGAAGACCTTTTGCTCTACCATTGATTTTAGATCCCTGTTGGTGGCGGCAATCAGGCGCACGTCAACTTTTTGGAGAGACGTTCCTCCGACGCGTTGGACTTCCTGTGTTTCTAGCACTCTTAGTAACTTAGACTGCATCGAGAGAGGTAGTTCTCCGATTTCGTCTAGAAAAAGAGTGCCCTTGTCGGCCATCTCAAACAACCCCGGCTTACCCGTGTTGCTTGCTCCTGTGAAGGCTCCGGGGGCGTAACCGAAGAATTCGGATTCCATCAATTCGTGAGGGATGGCCGCACAATTAACAGGGATGAAAGGTTCCTGGGCCCGAGCGCTGATGCGGTGGATGTATCTCGCGAGGACCTCCTTGCCGCTTCCGGTTTCACCGACGATGAGCACTGTGCTGTCTGTCCTGGCCACACTATCACAGATGTTCAACACCTGGCGCATCTTGGGGCTCTGGGCGACGATGCTCTTAGTATCACCAGCCACGGCACTTGAGAGGTACTCCAGTACCATTTTGTAACGGTCTGATTTTGCCTTCTCTAATTCCAGTGCCTCGATGTAGTTATCTACCAAACTCTTAAAACGTGTATTAGTTACCACCCATTGCACTTCCCCTTGAGCGTCGAGAACAGGAACACTTGTGGCTACAAGAAGGTTTCCGTTACGAGCTTTTAACAACGCCGTTACTACAGAACGGGTCTTGATTGCTTCCATCGTGGGCGACGGGCTGTACAGCCCGCTCTTGACCAAGTCATTAACATTTTGTCCTATAAGCTCTTCGACTTGCACTCCCAGGCAATCAGCAGTTGCTTGATTCACCAGTACGACTGTACCGTGACTGTCGGTTATGAGAATGGCGTCGTAGCTGCGCATCAAGATATTTACCAGGTCTTCTTTAGTAATGTTGTCGGCATCTGATAAATCGGCTTTTCCTTCCATAGCTTCTAACACGTACCCGCTTTGGTTAAGAAGTTGCTCTGCATACAATACGGGTCCCCCCTCTCTAGTCAACAATGGAAAGCAATAGAAAACTTATCTCCCCGTTGTTTGAAGACCGATGTATCTTGGAAGAAAGAAGACATAAGATACGTCGTACCCCTTTTCGGAGAATCTTTGTCGGGACACCAACTTTTGACAACACCGGTTGTTTAGAGTAACGTAGGACCTAACGGTCCTACCCGTCCCGCAGATTCTAGATACCTGGTAGCTTTGTTTTTGGTAAACGTTAAGACCTAGTCTGCACCTCCTTATCAGGCATATAGGCCTGCCCGTGCTCCGAGTCAAGAGCATTTCAGAACTTGGGGCAAGCCCTCTTCCAATACCAGGTCAACCCCATACCCGTCTCTGACTACTCAGGGCTGATTGTCCTCTGTTTGAGTCGTAAAAGCAATAATTGTGCCAAAGAAGGCGCGGATTATTGGATATGCCTCAATGACCGACAGAAGGCATGCGGACCGATATCTTTTTAGCAACTCCTCTTGGAAGAGGACCGGAGATAGCTGCATGGGTGCAAAATAGCAACCAACAGTTGTCGCAGATAGAGTAAGCCGTAGCAAAACAACAACTGACGTGTCCCTCTTGGGTTGGGATGTGAAGGTTAGAACATGCGCGGCCGCCGAAAATTTCGGTACGACTCGTTCGGCATGACGTCATGGCATCTTGCTGCTGTCGTTTCAAAGCGAGTTTTCGGCCAGAGGGCCTTGCGGTAATGGGACTAGCATGGTCATAGCGGGTTAGGGATGGGAGTTGGCGGCCGGCAACCGAACATGGTTGCTCAATGTGAAAGTTGTTGCATGCACAGGACCTTTTGAAGGGCTGTTTCGGTTTTCGGGGGTAACAGTATGTACCCTCTATCGCCCGGTAGCATCTGCCATGTAAAGTCGGCGGTGCAAATTTGAGGTGATTAGAAATCGCTGGCACGTTAATTGCAAGGAACAGTACCTAAACACACAATCTTTGAGGTATCTGCCGCTAAACATGGGAGCAGGCAGCGAATCGGTATCGCCGCTGCAATTAAGAACTACAATCGCTGTGATTGGGGAGGAATTGAGAACGCATGAGATACGAAGGCGACATATACCGCCCACCTAGTGAAGCACGTAGCTATATATTGCAGTGCACAATAGGATGTTCGCACAACGGGTGCACATTCTGCGGTTCATACAAGGGGAAGAAATACCGGGTAAGATCCTTAGAAGAAATCAAAACCGATATACGCATGGCAAAGATATTTTATGGAAATGTTAGAAAAGTATTCTTAGCTGATGGGGATGCGATGGCTATGGACACACCTGACCTCCTAGAGGTTCTTGAGTTTCTGTACAGCACCTTTCCTAGCCTATATCACGTCGGCATCTATGCAGGGCCTCAGACTATTCTTCGAAAGTCGAAAGATGAACTGCGAGCCCTAAGGGATGCGGGGCTTACGATAGCTTATCTAGGAGTTGAAACGGGAGACGAGGAGCTACTGCAGGAAATCAATAAGGGAGTAACTTATGATGAAATGGTCGAGGTCGGGAAAAGGATAGTGGAAGCGAACATCAAGTTGTCCGTTACGGTGTTGCTGGGCCTGGCTGGATCCGGTGAAAGAGCTCATGCGCACGCGGCAGGAACGGCCAGAATTTGCAACGAAATAAAGCCTGATTACTTGGCGGCTCTGACCTTGATAATTGTTCCGGGGACTGTGTTACATAAGAAGGTCCAGGCTGGAGAGTTCAAGGTGGCATCTCCCATGGATATTATAAAGGAGATGAGAATTCTAATCGAAGGCCTAGAGATAGATGGGTGTGAGTTCAGAAGCAATCATGCTTCAAACTATCTGCCAATTAAGGGGAGACTGCAAGAAGACAAGCAAGCGATGCTGGCAATTGTCGACTACGTTTTGGAAAAGAAGAATGGAAGCCTGCTCCGGCCCGATTCGTTTAGGGCATTGTGAATAAATGCAGACTCAGCTGCCGCCGACTGGCCGGCGTGTTGCGAAGAGAGGATCGCTTATGGGTGATTGTGTATGTTTTCTTCTCAGCCTACGTTTGTCTCTAACCGAGATTGCCTTCTCAATTACTAGAGTAATTCAAGATACGCGGTTGTAACACCACTACACTGTGCCAAATCAGCAACGACCTGGAGTAGGAGTTATGCAGCTATATTGTCAGGAAAACACAACAACTGGGTATTTGCGGACCTAATGGCGGGTACTTGTCAAGACATGTAATGCAGGGATGGCCGACGTTTACACACATCCGTCCTAGTTTTTGCGGTCATTCTGGCACGGTTATTGCTACTCACACAACAATAAGTTGATAGGTAACAGTAGTCGTTTCCCTTCCATTGGTATGGATCTTACCAGCTTGGGACTCTAATAAAACTAGGGTTGAACTTTTTTTGTATTCAAAATCGGTTTCCAATTATTCAAAATGGGCTGAGACGCGATAGTTTTGTTTCCACTTTATATGTACGTAAGTATTCGAAGCTGAATAATGTAGGCCCGAAGTATAGACTGGACTAGAGTCACGAATTGAAGTAGCGAACTCCCTCGCCTAGCCCTTGGGGGGCTTAGGCTCCCCCCTGGGGCGATTCTTTTTGATACTCGAAGGGGCCAAGAAGACTCAGTACAGTCGAACGGTCCACAACTGCCGTAACTTAGATTAATGCGATAGCTTTACCAGGATTTGGGTTCCAGTTCTACCACTTACCTCCTTATCCTTCTTAGTTTCAAGGGCGATGGCATGGTGGTTGCCGTCGCCTGCATTCTGTTTGGTACATGATCTCCGGTATGACGAGTTACAAGCTTTTATCTGTCTGGTTAGGAGGGTTTGCATGAAACGAACACTTGAGACACCTGAAGGAACCGCAGAAAGAACTGGGATTATTTCAAAAACCCAGGGACGTACCGAGGCTTCAGAACGTGATCTTGGAGGCAGAATGCGCAAAGAAAAGGCCCGCGCTCGCG
Organism: Syntrophothermus sp.; assembly: GCF_013314835.1. Classification (NCBI taxonomy): domain Bacteria; kingdom Bacillati; phylum Bacillota; class Clostridia; order Eubacteriales; family Syntrophomonadaceae; genus Syntrophothermus; species Syntrophothermus sp. Next base: position 40,962 of record NZ_JABUEX010000015.1, on the reverse strand, counting down.
CGATAGCGAAGCGACAGGCGACTGCCGAGAGAATTGCTGCTGCCTCCGAGCAGCTTTTAGCTGGGATTGAGGAAATTGCAGCTTCTTCGAGTCAGTTCGCCCGGCAGATGGAGGTGTTGGCGAAAAGCACAGTCGAGTTGGCTGAAACTGCAGAATCTGCTCAAAACACTACCGTTCGCCAGAGCAATGCTTGTGACGAGATTATGAACACCTCGTCAGAGCTGCGTGGTTTCGTTGACGAGGCGGTTACGTCTATGCAACAGTCAATAATTGCCCTTGATGCAACGCTTACCGACCTTGCTGAAGCGGCTCAAATGAGCGCGAGGCTGGGTGAGCGAGTGGGTGAGTTGGAACAGAATTCCTCGGAAATAGGGGAAATTGTGCAAACAGTGGTGATGATTGCCGACCAGACAAACCTTTTAGCCTTAAACGCTGCCATAGAGGCTGCGCGGGCAGGCGAACACGGACTTGGCTTTGCGGTTGTGGCAGACGAGGTGCGTAACTTGGCGGAAGTTTCGGACAGTGCTGCTCGTGAAATCACGACGGTAGTCCAAGAATTTCAGAAGGAAGTCAGCGACGTTGTCGGAATTATCAGGAATATGGTACAGCAGTTTCAAAGCATACACGATCGAACAGGAAGGAATAATCAAAACTTTGCTCGGGTCGCTGAATTGTTCGAGTTATACGCTAAGATAATGGGCGATGCACTTCAGGTGATAGAGGGCTTGAAGGCCAGAGCCGACGAATTATCCAGCAATTGCAGCACAGTAGCAGTGTCATGCGAGCAGATCAAAGTAGGCTGCCAGGAGTCGGCAACGGCGATAAAAGAACAGAGCAAGGCGATGGCGGAAATCAGTAACGGGACGCAGGCTTTGGCTGAAATGATGGAGGAATTAAAGAGCACCATTGATCTAGACAAACTGGCTGAAGAAGTAGCAGCGACAGCGGAGCAGTTGTCGGCTAGTATCGAGGAAGTCGGGGGGACGGCGGATGAGATCGCGGGAGCTTTGACCCAAATATCCGGCGCCATTGACAGCGCTTCGAGTCGAATACAAGCTTCGGTCCGGCTCACACAAGCTAATCAAGAAGGGGTTAAGAACATGAGGTCTTACATAGAGCAGTCCAGCCAAGTCCTGGAGGAACTAGAAGAGCTTTTTAAGGCAACGCGAAAGGACGCGCGACAAGGAGTATGGGGGGACTTACGAGCATGTATAGAACGTTACCCCGAAATCGCAAAATCGATCGCGGCTCTAAGCGAGCGGATTAGACTAATTGGCAAGACTGTTAATTCAATCGAGAATGTCTCTATTCAGACAAACATGCTTGCTGTTAACGGCTTCATCGAGGCGGCAACGGCTGCAGAGCACGGGCGTGGCTTTTCAGTGGTGGCTGGCGATATTCGTAGCTTGGCAAGTGAGACTGCAGACAATGCCGAGAGAATTAAAGACTTGGTAGAAGGGCTCGAAAACCAAATAAATAAGATTAGGGACGAGTTGATGCAATCGGAGGAAGTTGCGCGCAAAGCGGATAAGGCTATAATAGCGGCTGGCAAGAGAAACGATGTTGTCGAGCAATCGCTTGCTCTAATCAATTCACATCGCCCTAAGGTAAAAGCAGCTACAGAAGATATGAGCGCGGCCATTGACGAGGCGAACGAGGGGATAGCATTGCTGGCGAAGAAGATAGCTGATCAGGCCATTCAGATACAACAGGCTTCACGAACCGCGACAGAACAAAACCAGGCTATCAACCAGATTGCCGGTTCTGTTGAGGAAATTGCTTCTACGGCTGATGAAATGCAGAGCCTTCGGTGAGAACAGAAGCGGGATTCGGAGTGCTCCGCTCAACAGTATGAACAAAGCATAATGGTCTACGCCTTAATGGAATTCTATCCATGTCTATAAACCGGTTATATTCCGGCAGTCACGCTAATACAATGTAGCAAAAAGAAGGGCGGGGGCTATGGGCAAGAGATGGCGCTGGTTGTTGATTGGATTTATAAGTCTTGCAGTAATCGGGGTCATTTACTGGTTGTATTTGGCTAAACAGGAAAGGGACATTGAGCCCCAGACGTTACTAGAGGAAACCCTACAAAATATGGCCGCGGCTAAAAGTTTTAGATACAAACTGGAATCCACCTTAACCATCGACGACCGGAGGGAGGTGGTAAGCCGGATACAAGGGGAGAAAGATGACTCCGGAAGTACTCATATAAAGGGGGAGATGGTAAAGACACCAATCGACATTTATCACATCAAAGACACCACTTACAACTGGGATAGTTCTAGTAAGAAATGGCTAGTCATTAAGGATGCAGAAGCCGATACCAGGGACGTTTTAATAGCAGAACTGGATCCACTGTCGAACCTCAATTTTAAGAGTATTTCTCAGGTGGAGAAGTTGGGCTTTGAGAAGGTTGGAGGTACCAGGTGCTTCATCATAAGCTGCAGGCCTAGCATCGAGAATGAGCTGATGGAAGTCGCATTGAAGGATTTCCGTTACAAACTCTGGGTAGACTACAGGCAAAAATATATCAGAAGAGCTACTTTAAGCGCGGTCAGCAAGAATAACCCCAACGCTCGTCTAACCATGAAAGTGGAGTTTTTTGATTTCAATCAAGATATACGAGTACAGAAGCCTGAATTGAATTGAGGCCAAACCGGCCTCAATTTTTTTGACACTTTCAAACAGGGGTTGATATAATCCAGGCAAAAGGAGTGGACTTGGCTTGTGGGTGCTTCCAAAGTCTTGCTGACAAAGAAGCAGATTCAATCGCGAGTAAGAGAACTCGGACAATCCATAACCTACGATTATGCTGGGCACGAACTGGTGGTTGTCGGTATCCTCACAGGTTCGTTTATTTTTTTGGCCGACCTGGTGAGAACTATTGATGTGCCTGTGGTCATCGATTTCATGAGTCTATCGAGTTACGGGGCCTCGACCGAGTCCTCAGGAGAAGTCCGGATATTGAAGGACCTGGAGATGCCGGTAGAGGGCAAGAACGTCTTGGTGGTGGAAGACATCGTGGATACGGGACTGACGCTCACATACGTGGTCGAAGTCCTTAAGAAAAGGCGCCCCCAGAGTCTTAAGGTGTGTGTTCTTTTGGACAAGCCTTCGCGCCGAAAAACCGCGTTTGTTCCGGATTACTGCGGTTTTGTTATTCCCGACGAATTTGTCGTGGGCTACGGGCTCGACTACGCAGGGAAGTACCGGAATTTACCGGATATCAGGATACTAGAGTTGAAGAAGGCCAAGGGCCAGGGAGGGGATGAGTGAGTGGAACGGGAAACAGTCTTGGTGCTTGACTTTGGTGGCCAGTACAATCAATTGATCGCGCGGAGGGTCAGGGATCTATCGGTATACAGCGAAATGATACCTTATTATACCCCACTGGCCGAAATCAAAGCCAGAAAGCCACGGGGCATTATATTTTCAGGAGGTCCGGCCAGCGTACATGTTCCCGGTGCTCCGGTGTGCGACCCCGGGATTTATGAACTGGGAATTCCGATACTGGGCATCTGTTACGGCATGCAACTTATGGCGTCGCAACTGGGGGGGGAAGTGAGACCGGCTGCGGTGAGGGAATACGGAAAGTCGTTCCTGGAGAAGTGCCGGGAAGACGCGCTTTTTTTTGGCCTGCCGACTCAAATGCAGGTATGGATGAGTCACGGGGATTTGGTAGTCAATATCCCCGAGGGTTTTCAAGTTACTGCCAGTACCGGGGACTGCCCGGTGGCGGCGATGAGCGATCCTGAACGAAAACTTTATGGTGTTCAGTTTCATCCCGAGGTAAGGCATACTCCCCTGGGGGACGAGATACTGAAGAATTTTTTGTTTCGAATTTGCGGATGTAGCGGCAGTTGGAATTTGCAGGATTTTGTTCAGGAGATGGTTGAGGAGGTAAAAAGGCGGGTAGGGCAGAAAAAGGTGCTGTGTGCTTTGAGCGGGGGTGTGGATTCCTCGGTAGCGGCGGCTCTGGTGGATCTCGCCGTGGGTAAAAACTTGACCTGTGTTTTCGTAGACCACGGGCTTTTGCGTAAAGGGGAGGCCGAACAGGTGGTTAGGACTTTCCGTGAGGAAAGAGGGATGAACCTCATATACGTGGATGCGGCCCAGCGGTTTTTGGACAAGCTCCAAGGAGTAGCGGACCCCGAGCTCAAACGAAAGATCATCGGACACGAGTTCATTCGGGTCTTTGAAGAAGAGGCTCGAAAGCTCGGCCAGATCGATTTCCTGGTACAGGGCACCCTGTACCCGGACGTTATCGAAAGCGGAACTGCTACTGCCGCTACCATCAAGACCCACCACAACGTGGGGGGGCTGCCGGAAGATATGCAATTCGAATTGATTGAGCCTTTGCGGTTACTGTTCAAGGACGAGGTTCGCCGTATAGGCGAACAATTGGGGCTCCCGCCTGAGATAGTTTGGAGACAGCCTTTCCCAGGCCCGGGCCTGGCGGTGAGGGTGCTGGAAGAAGTAACTCCCGAGAAAGTCGCGATTCTCAGGGAAGCTGACGCCATCGTTACGGAGGAGATAAGAAAAGTGGGACTGGACCGGGAATTGTGGCAGTACTTTGCGGTTTTACCACCAGTGCGTAGCGTGGGCGTGATGGGGGATGAAAGGACTTACGCTTACCCCATAGTGGTACGGGCGGTGGTGAGCGAAGATGCAATGACCGCGGACTGGGCACGCCTTCCCTATGAGGTTCTGGACGTAATAGCCCGCCGCATAGTGAACGAGGTCAAACACGTCAACCGCGTAGTATATGATATTACCTCTAAGCCCCCCGGCACTATAGAGTGGGAATAAGCTCGGCCTAAGTATGATTTCTGGCTCTTGCGCAGAATTTTTTATAATCAATGTAAATATGCGTTAATCGTCGTCAAATAACGCTACTGCCGACGGCGTTACTGGTAGGCAGGCTTCGACCAGCTGCAGGTGCCTCCTGGCTGCCCGGGGGTCGGCGATTATTACCATGCCGGTATCAGATTCGGTCCGGATAAGCCGGCCGATGCCCTGTTTCATTGCCAGGGAAGCCTGGGGGACGAACACCTCTTGCCACCAGCGGTGACGGGCAAAGTAGCACTCGGCCTGGACATCAGGATCATCGGGGACAGGAAAGGGTATGCGGGCTATGATCAGGGTTCTTAATGCATCTCCGGGCACATCCACCCCTTGCCAGAAACTGGCTACTCCTACCAGCACAGCCTGGCCGTGGTCACGAAACTGCTGCAGCAGTTCTGACTTCCCCGCTTCTCCCTGCACGAAGAGGCACCTCGTCTTGGGCAGGTGCTGAGCAAGGTGCGCGGCCACTGCTCTGAGCTCGGTATACGAGGTGCACAGGACGAGAACCCCGCCTTCGGTAGCTTCAACCGCTTTAAGAACTGCCTGCCCCAGGGCTTCGAGACGGCAGGGATTTGTTGGGTCTGGCATTAGAGCACCGTCGGTCAGGATAAAGGCCTTCATCTGCCTTTCGTAGTCGAAAGGACTCGAGACGCGGGCAATCTTTGCCTTCAAGCCGGGGATGCCGTTTCTTTTCAAAAACCATTCGACACCAGCGGGAGATGCAGAAGGAAACAAGGTGGCGCTGGTAAGAACAACCTTGTCGTAAAGCTCGTACAGAGCCTGTAAAGCGGGTACGGGGTCAAAAGGCCAGGACACAAACCGGATACCCTGGCTTCTTTCCACGCAGCAGACATCACCTGAGCTCCCGGAGACCAGGTAGTGGTTCGAGGTCCTGACCCCGCGTTCGAAAGCACTGGCTATGTTCTCGATTTTTTCCGCGAGGCGATCAAGCCGGTTGAGGATCTTTAGCTTTTCTTCGTTTATACCGCTTTCCTCGAAGTCCGCTTGACCGGAGTCTAGAGAGTCCAGCTCCTGGCGGAAGCCCTCCACTCTCTCTTGTACCATCTGCAGGAAGGTTTGCAGCCGGGCTTGGAGTCTATTCACAATACTTGAAGGAACAAGCCCCGGTTTCAACGGTTTTATCGCATTGGAACCCAGGAAGGTTTCAGCCCAATCCTCGAGCGCGTAGACTGCCTGGGAAGCTAAATCCCAGGCTTGGCGCGTTTCGCCCGTGATATGTTTTGTTGGAACAGGCATTCGCTTTTCAACCTGCTCCAAGCCTTGGAGGATAAGCCCGAGATAGCTTTGCGAAAACACCATTTGTCCCATCATCTTTACGACTTCCCTGAAATGGTGGGCTTCATCGACGACCAGAACCGCAGGCTTAACTTCACCGAACAGGCGGAGGTCGGCTTCGGAGAAAAGCGCGAGATCAGCGGCCGCCAGCCAGTGATTGACCACCACTATCTGGGCCGAAGCAGCCCGCCTTCGGGCTTTCAACCACGGGCACTCTGGTTCTTCGCAGCCTGCGCAGAGGGCATCCTCCGAGTCAGCGCATATCTTTAACCAGTACCTCCTCTTTTTATCAGAGATACTCGGCAGGTCTTCCCAGACTCCGCTTCCCCCTTCACCCAACCACTCTGCCAGATCCAAGTAGAACTCGGTTTCGTGGTCTTTCACCAACTGTAAGGTTGCTTCTTGCTTGTCGAGTTCTTCGTTGAGCAGCCTGGGACAGAGGTAGTTGGCCCTCCCATAGAGCAGGGTAAAACGCAGCTGGTGGCCGGTCACGGCAGCAAAAAGCCTGGTGACGAAAGGCAGGTCTTTATCGATAAGCTGCTGCTGCAGGGCCTTGGTTCCGGTCGATACTACCGCTCTTTTACCCTCGGTCAGGCAGTGGTGGCAGACGGGGATGAGGTAGGCGTATGTTTTGCCAGTTCCGGTGCCCGCTTCTATGATTCCGAACTTTTCTTCGCCTTCTATGACCGCGGATACGGTCTTTATCATCTCGCGCTGTCCTGGCCGCCGGCGCAGGCCAAGTTCTTTTTCGGCGTATTCAAGGACGTATTCTGATTTCAGTGTCAGGTCTGCTTGGTATGCGGAACTAGCGGCCCGAGGGTTAACTTCTTTTGGCATAGAAAATGACTCCTCATTTGACTTCGTCAGTGCCAGTATTTTCGTGTTACCTGGTTGAAGGTAATAGCAGTTTCAAATTCGAAAATTCAAAACGGCTCGAGCTAAGAAGGATTGGGTTTTCATACTGATATTATACCTGAAGAAAGGCCACAATGAATCGATGCTGTAAGTCCCGAACAGTAAAAAAAAAGACCCTTGAATCTAAACCAAGGGTCTTCTTTGTTTTCGCGTATACTGGCAAAAGCTTCTTAGACTGATGGGGTATTGTTTAATAAGCAGGAGACCTAAGGATTTATCGCGACTATTTGTCCTTCGGGGTAGTAGTTCACCTGAGCTTTTAAGGTTTCGGCAACGAAACGTAAAGGAACTATAACTCGGGAAGCGCTGATCTCGGGTGGCTGATCGAGTTTATACTCTTTTCCGTCAACGATGGCCACGCGCTTACCTAATTGCAGGTTGATTACGATATCGCCTTTGGTAATGACTATTATCTGCTGGTCTGCTTTCCACTCAACATTTGCTCCTAGAGACTGGGTTACAGCCCGAATAGGGACAAGAATTCGTCCGGTTTTGATCACCGGGGGCACTTCGGTATAAACCTGTTTGCCCACACACCAGAGTTTAGGTTGGGTGTCACCGCAACTGCGGAAGAGTTGCCCCAGTTCCTGGTAAACCGAGGCATCGATTGGATCCATTTCGGCCAGCTCTCTCAGCCACTGCTCGGCTTCTTGGATCCTATTCTGTTCCCGGGCTAAGCGAATGGCGGCCTTAAACATGTTTTTGATCTCTTGCCGAGACTCTTGCTGGATCGTATACTGGTGCCTCAAGCTTTGTAACTCCTGTTTGAGGACTTTCCAGCTTTCCTGAGTCCGGTCACGATTCATTTGCATGGATTGAATTCTCTCGCGGAGAGTAGCTCTCAAACGTTCTGTTGCCTCTTGGTCCGAGTTTGATAGGTCTTGGTCACTAGCTGTCGAATCTTGCGGGGCCAAGGCTTCGGTTTCGGTCCGAGAACTTACGGCAACAGTTCCCGCAACCTTATCCGGACCGTTGTGCCCTGCCGGCCTAGCCCATGCCGCTCCGTTTCCGACCAGCAGCAAGACCAACGCGACGATAAACACACGCTTCAACATACCGATTTGTCATCTCCTTTTCCTAGAATTACCACACCTCTGTTGGGTGGTTCTATTAATTACTTCGTAGACGACAGCTAATTTTGGGGCCCCGGCCAATACAGAATGTTCCCAAGACTCAGTCTTGAGCATTCTTCTTGAGTAACCGGGGACGGCCTGGCTCCATGTTTTGCGAAGGCCGTTTCGTGAAATTTTCTACGGCATTGCGCCTCAAGCCTTCACTCTTTTCGAGCGACTCCTTTTTCAGGATCAACGGCTGTTCGCCACGGGTTAGGGGCTTTTTCTGCGTGGTATGGTTCTGTTTGCCTTTCTTGACCCTTACAGACGAGTCTTGTTCCTGGACGCGTATCTTAGTTGCTGTTTTGCGGGCAATTCTTTCAACCGACGGGTTGTGCAAGCTCACGTCCTTTTGCTGCAGGGACAGACCTTGCTCTCGAGCCTTCTGCCGAAGAAGGTAGCGAACCGGGGACACCTTCTCTTTAATCGCTTGTTCCCTGGTTTTTTTATCGATGGTGAAGTAGTAGATTTTAGCTTGACTGCGGTTTGCGGCTAACTCCTGCTCTAGATCCCGGTCAATTCTAGCCAAAAGTTCCGCGCTTTTTTCAGGCTCGGAGTACATGCTGAGGCCGATCCCGATAACGTTACCGCTTTGCCGGAGGTAGCCGGCGGTCTTAGACTGGCGGACAACAGCGGCCAAGACAGTTTCCAGTTCCTGGCCTTTGGGCTTGACCGCAGCTATGATCCTGTCTCCGTCCTGGTTGAAGGACCTGGCTTCGACTACTTGCAAACCGCGGTCTACGCTCAGCTCGAGGCTGGGGTTTATATCAAGTCCTATACAGGCATAAAGCCTTCCCGTCATCAAGCGTCCGGTTACCGAGTAGATCAAAAGGAAGAATAGGATAAAAGAGGCCGCCCAAGCCAAGGCTATAGTCGTTCGCCGGTTGACGAAAATGCCGGACCTGTTGTATTCGATTTCTTCTCCTACTTGAAGAGGCCGGGTGGTCTTGATTTCTTTGAACTCGCATTCTTCTGTCATGATAACTGCCCGGCCTGGATAAGTTTCAACCACCATAGCTTTAGGCATGAGCATCACTGCCTTTCCCCAGGCCCTTTACATACCGCTTCATCGTTTCCAAGTCACTCAGCAGTACCAGGCAAAGGGCGATTATGTATTTGCGATGGCGCTTCACCGTTTTGGGGCTGATACCGCTTGCTTCAGACAGCTGTTGCACCGGGATGGCACCATATCTGATAAAATAGTCGCGCATATCGGGACTGTCGGCGATGGTTTGAGCTAGTTGCGCACACAAGCGGCGCGAATCGAGGTGTTTAGGAGTCACTTGCACCAGGTCCCGTAGGCTTACACCATACTGAGCAAGCTTTTGCACAAAGTCTTTCATTTCCATGCGGATTTCGAGTTCTTCCCCGTTTACCAGAGCATCTTGGTCGGGCAGAGGGTTACTTATATCGTCTACGTATATGATGCGCTTTCGATGTTTTTCCGTTGAACGCCGGTAATCGATGAGCCTTCTTTTTATCACGTCTGCTGCAAAGGACTGGAAAGACCGTAGGCCTGGTTTGTAGGAACTGATGGCTTCGTTAAAGGCAATAAGAGCTACACTGTACTCATCCCGGTTTATTATATCTTCGTTAGAAGCCACGTTTTTCAGTACCAGCGCTTTTATGAACCCCAAGTGCTGGGAAATGAGAAGCTCCCGGGCTTGGGTGTTCCCGTTTTGTGCCTCCCGTATTTGTTCTAATGTCTTTTCCTGTTCCGAGCGTGATCTCGCCGCTGTCACCACCCCCTCTTTTAACTGTTCTTTTTCCTGTTGCTCTGTTCCTGCTTCCGATGACCATGAGTTGGTCTGGGTAGCGGTTTTTGGGGAATACTATGTATCAGGCAAGAAGCCACTTGAGGAGGGAAACGATGCAATTGGAGTACCGGGTATTAGCTCGACTTTTGGCTCGGCAGATGGCCGAGCTTGAGGAGGAGGTAGAAAAGCTGAGGCGCAAATGGGGGAGAGTTGCAGGCGCAACAGATGACCTCGAGGAAGCGAAGAGGGAGTTGCAGGCCCTGAAGAACCGCCTTGAAAGCTTATAAGGCCTGCTGTCGAATCGTTGACAGAGGTTCCGTGCTTTTGCTAATATCAGGGTGTAAACAAATATGGCGAAAGTGTGCCTAGGGTTCCGCGTGCTTTGGGCACGGACTGGTCCAAGTGGCACAGACGCACGCTGCGTTACACCGGAGGGATAGAAGCCCAGGCGGGTAGGTTTCGCTAAAGAAAAGGCGATGCGAACTCTACCTGCGTGGGCTAAATGTTTTATACCCTCGGTTTCAAGCTGAGGCAAATAAGGTGAACTATCGATACTTGACGCAAGGGGTGAAAACGTGGCTAAGGTCGGTATCGTTATGGGCAGTGATTCCGATCTCGAAGTGATGAAACCAGCGGCTGAGATCCTGGACGAGTTTGGGGTTGCTTACGAGGTCACCGTGTGTTCGGCTCACCGTCTTCCCCGGGAGACCGCTAAGTATGCGGAAACGGCGATTGACCGGGGGCTTGAAGTAATTATCGCCGGGGCAGGGGGTGCAGCTCACCTGCCGGGGGTGATTGCTTCTTTTACCACGCTTCCGGTTATCGGAGTACCGATTAAAACCAGCACGCTTTCGGGGGTAGATTCTCTGTATTCCATCGTTCAGATGCCGAGGGGGATACCTGTGGCTACAGTGGGTATAAATGCCAGCGCTAACGCAGCTTTGCTGACAGTTTCTATTCTGGCGCTGGGGGATCCAGCTCTGAGGAAACGGCTCGAGGAGTTCAGACAGGAACAAGCCGAAGAAGTAAAGGCCAAAGACGCTAGGTTAAAGGAACTGGGCATCGAAGGATACCTGCAAACGAGGGGGTAGGACGGTGATCGAGCGGTACACCCTGCCTGAGATGGGCAGAGTATGGTCAGAGGAGAACAAGCTAGCCAACTGGCTTAAGATTGAAGTCTTAGCTTGCGAGGCGTGGGCTAAGCTAGGGCGGATTCCAGAGGAAGCTGTTGAAACTATCAAAGCAAAAGCCGCTTTCGATATACGTAGGGTAAGGGAGATCGAGAACGAGGTTAGGCACGATGTCATCGCCTTTTTGACCAATGTGGCAGAGTACGTGGGAGAAGAGTCGAAGTACATACACCTGGGGCTTACTTCCTCGGATATTCTGGATACCGGGTTGGCTTTACAGATGCGCCAGGCAACGGACCTGATTCTTGAGAAAGTTGACGGACTGACAAACGCCATTGGAAGGCAGGCCAAGAAGCACAAGTATACCTTGATGATGGGAAGGACGCACGGGGTTCATGCCGAGCCGATTACCTTCGGACTGAAAATGGCCTTGTGGTATACCGAGATGGAGCGCAATCGCCGGCGCCTAGAGCAGGCGCGAGAGGTGGTCAGTTATGGAAAAATCTCAGGGGCGGTTGGCACCTTTGCCAACGTCGACCCGGCGGTAGAGGATTATGTGTGTTCCAGCTTGGGGCTTAAACCTTGCCCGGTTTCGACCCAGGTTATCCAGAGGGACAGGCACGCAGAATTCATGGCCGCCCTGGCGGTAGTCGCCAGTTCACTTGAGAAGATGGCAACCGAGGTCAGAAACCTCCAACGCACCGATATCTTGGAGGTGGAGGAACCTTTTTATTCCGGACAAAAAGGGTCTTCAGCCATGCCTCACAAGCGAAACCCTATGATGAGCGAGCGGGTGGCCGGGTTGGCTCGGGTCATTAGAGCAAATGCCCTCGCAGCTTTGGAGAACGTGGCTCTCTGGCACGAAAGGGACTTAACCCATTCCTCAGTGGAAAGGGTGATTATCCCCGACAGTTGCATTCTTCTGCATTACATCCTGGACAAGTTTACGAATGTGGTCGATGGATTGGTGGTCTATGAAGATAACATGCGGGTCAACCTGGAGAAAACGCTGGGACTGGTCTTTTCCCAGCGGGTAATGCTGGCTTTGATAGAAAAGGGGGTGCTCCGGGAAACGGCTTATCGCTGGGTTCAGCGGAACGCCATGCGAGCTTGGGCTGAAAAGGTCCCGTTGAAGCGACTGCTAGAAGAGGATGAAGAGATAAAGGCGAGACTTGAAGACAGCGAGTTGGAACAGCTGTTTGACTACTCATACCATACCAGGCATGTCGATGATATATTCAGGCGATGCGGGCTAGATTAAAACAGGAGTGATGAGGATGGAAAAACGGGAGTTGATTTACGAAGGCAAGGCTAAGAGAGTGTATTCTACGGACGATGAAAACCTCGTGGTGATAGAGTATAAGGATGATGCAACTGCTTTTGATGGCAAGAAAAAAGGCACTATAGAAAGCAAAGGCATCGTCAACAACCGGGTGACTTCGGTGTTGTTTAAGATTTTGGAAGATAACGGTATTCCTACTCACCTGGTCAAGCTGCTGGACGGGCGTAACATGCTGGCCAGGAAGCTGAGCATAATCCCGGTGGAGGTAGTGGTACGCAACCGGATAGCTGGGAGCTTGGCTACTAGATTAGGGCTAGAAGAAGGAGCTCCTCTTCCCAATCCCATTCTCGAATTCTACTACAAATCGGACGAGCTGCACGACCCTATGGTGAACGAATACCACATTCTGACTATGGGGTGGGCCACGCCGGAGCAGTTGGCAGAGATGAAGGAAATGGCCCTCAAGATAAACTCGGTTTTGGTGCCTTTTCTACGGGAGAGGAACTTGGAACTGGTTGACTTCAAACTCGAGTTCGGGGTTCACCAGGGCAAGGTAATGCTGGGGGATGAGATTTCTCCTGATACCTGCCGCTTGTGGGATGTTCAAACCGGAGAGAAGATGGATAAAGACCGTTTTCGCCGGGACCTGGGTAAAGAGCGCGAGGCGTATATAGAGGTGCTGCAGCGGATGGAAGGGGGTAGCCTTAATGTATAAGGGGAAAGTGCACGTAACTCTGAAAAAAGGGGTTTTGGATCCACAGGGTGATGCAGTTAAAAGGTCTTTTCACGTCCTAGGCTACAAGGGAGTTGATGATGTTCGGGTAGGCAAGTATATAGAGGTAAAATTAGATGAAAAGAGTAAGGAAGCAGCTTACCGCCTACTGGTGGAAATGTGCGACCGGCTTTTGGCCAACCCGGTCATCGAAGAGTACCAGGTAGAAGTGGTGGAGGTCGAGTGATATGAGGTTCGGCGTGGTTGTTTTTCCAGGCTCCAACTGCGACGCAGATTGTTACCATGTGGTAAAAGAGGTACTGGGAGAAGAGGTAGACTACATCTGGCATCGTGAGACCAGCGTGGCTGGCTTCGATGCTTTAATTCTTCCCGGAGGGTTTTCCTATGGTGACTATCTTCGAACCGGTGCTATTGCCAGCCTTTCCCCGATAATGCCGGCTTTAATCGAATTTGCCCAAAAAGGTGGATTGGTGATAGGCATATGCAACGGCTTTCAAATACTTCTGGAGGCAGGTCTTCTTCCCGGGGCTATGCTGAAAAATGACAGTCTCCAGTTCCGGTGCTTGCCGGTTAACCTGAGAGTTAAGGCAATCGATACTCCTTTCACCTGTCTTTTGCAGGAAGATCAAGTGCTGACGGTACCTATCGCCCACGGGGAAGGCAACTATTTCTGTGACGATGAGGTCCTGGAGGAATTACAGAGAAACCGCCAGATTGTGTTCACCTATTGCGATCGTGAAGGTAACGAAACCCGAGAAGCCAACCCCAACGGTTCAAAGGCCAACATAGCTGGAATAGTGAACCGGGAACGTAATGTCCTGGGCATGATGCCGCACCCGGAAAGGTGTGCTGAAACGATTCTCGGCGGGCGCGACGGCTATTACATACTCGCTTCCATGGTAGATTGGTTCAAGGGGGCTTGCAGATGATGAAGGACAAGCCGGTGTGGCGAGAAATGGGACTGACTGATGAAGAATACGCTCAGATTAGGAACATTTTAGGCCGGGAGCCAAACTATCTCGAGCTCGGTATGTTTGCCGTCATGTGGTCGGAACACTGCGGCTACAAGAACTCCCGACCGGTCTTAAAGCTATTCCCTACTTCAGGTCCTCGGGTTATCCAGGGGCCTGGTGAAAACGCAGGGGTGGTGGACATCGGAGATAATCAAGCGCTGGTTTTCAAGATTGAGAGTCACAACCACCCTTCAGCTGTAGAGCCGTACCAGGGGGCAGCCACGGGAGTAGGCGGGATTGTGCGCGACATTTTTACCATGGGGGCTCGCCCTATCGCTATTCTTGACTCACTGCGGTTCGGCCCAATCGAGGACGAGCGAGTTAGATATCTTTTTTCGGGTGTGGTCTCCGGTATCGGAGGTTACGGGAATTGTTTGGGTATACCGACCGTAGCCGGGGAGGTTTATTTCGAAGAGAGCTACCAGGGCAATCCTTTGGTAAACGCCATGTGCGTGGGATTGGCCAATATCGATGACATCGCTTTGGCCGTAGCCGGGGAGGTAGGGAGCCCGTTGATGGTGGTCGGGGCTAAGACGGGTAGAGACGGCATTCACGGAGCAACCTTCGCCTCCGAAGAACTGTCCGAGGAATCGGCGGACAAGAGACCTTCGGTCCAGGTAGGAGACCCGTTTATGGAGAAACTTTTGATCGAGGCCTGCTTGGAAATCATCCGGGAAGACCTGGTTTTTGGAATGCAGGATTTGGGAGCGGCAGGACTGACCAGCGCGCTGGCCGAGATGGCGGGCAAAGGGGACCGGGGAGTAGAGATCGACGTTTTGCTGGTTCCGAGACGGGAAGAGGGCATGACCCCTTATGAGGTGATGCTTTCGGAATCTCAGGAACGGATGCTGATCTGTCCTAAACCAGGAAAGGAAGACCGGATTCGCGAGATATTTGACAAGTGGGGGTTGGATGCGGCGGTTATTGGAAAAGTGACAGGTGACGGGGTCTTTAGGGTAAAGGAGGGAGACCAGGTAGCAGGGGAGGTGCCGGTAGCCGGACTGACCAAGATGTGCCCGGTCTATTACCGCCAGGCGGAAGAGCCCGACTACTACCGAGAAAAGAAGGCTTTTGATCCGATGAGCCTGCCTGAGCCTGAGGACTACAACCTTGCGTTAAAGCAACTACTCGCGTCTCCGAATATTGCCAACAAGGAGTGGGTATATACCCAGTACGACTACCAAGTCATGATCAACTCGGCAATAGTACCCGGAAAAGCGGATGCCGCGGTAATGAGGGTCAAAGGTCATAAGAAAGGAGTGGCTCTCACCGCGGATGGCAACGGGCGCATGGTATTTTTAGACCCTTTCCGGGGCGGGATGCTGGCTGTGTGCGAAGCGGCCCAGAACCTGGCTTGTACAGGGGCCAAACCTTTGGCTTTGACCAATTGTTTGAACTTTGGTAACCCGGAAAAACCGCATATTTTCTGGCAGTTTGAGCAGGCAGTAAAAGGCATGGCAGCTGCGGCCAAGGAGTTAGAGATACCGGTAGTGAGCGGAAACGTGAGTTTTTATAACGAGACTAACGGGGAAGCCATCTACCCTACTCCCGTAGTAGGGATGGTCGGCCTCATCGATGACATTGAAAAGCGCACGGACATGACTTTCAAAAACGATGATGACCTAATCCTGTTGATCGGAGGGATTAGAACTGAACTGGGTGGCAGCGAGTATTTGAAAGTTATGCACCGGGTAGTAGCAGGTGAGGTGCCTGAGGTAAATCTCGTCCGGGAAAAAGCCCTCATCGATTTCCTATTGGCTGTGATTAGGAGCGGGTGGGTTAATTCCTGCCACGATATTTCGGATGGAGGGCTAGCCGTAGCCTTGGCTGAAGGGGCCATCGCCGGGGGGCTGGGGTTTACGGTACAACTCGACCCAGAATGGCGGCCGGACGCTGTCCTTTTCAGCGAGGCCCCGGGGCGGGCAGTGATAACCATCTCTTGGTTGCATTTCGATGATGTGCTGGCCGCAGCCAAGAGTCACGGGGTCGAAGCCAGGGTCATGGGCAAGGTGGGAGGAGATAGACTGCTCTTCCGGAAAGGGCAGCGAGAAGTAATAAACCTGGGTGTAGAGGAGGCAGCAGCGCTTTGGGAGGGAGCTATAAGATGTTTCATGAGTTAGACGACCGGATGAAAGAGGCTTGCGGGGTTTTCGGTATATACCTCAAGGATGGGGACAACACATCTACCGAAGCGGCCCGCATAACTTTCTACGGACTATACGCGCTTCAGCACCGGGGGCAGGAAAGCGCTGGCATTGCGGTTTCTAACGGCCAGGAGATTATTCTGCACAAAGGCATGGGGCTGGTCTCCGAAGTATTCTCCCCCGACGTGATAGCCAAGCTGGCGGGACACATCGCTATCGGCCATGTCCGCTATTCCACTACCGGGGAAAGCCACCTGTCAAACGCGCAACCGCTGGTTTTCCGCTACTTGAAAGGCATGGTGGCCCTGGGGCATAACGGCAATCTTGTGAACACCACCGAGTTGAGGACCCGACTGGCGACTCTGGGTTCGGTATTTCAGACCACAACCGACACGGAGGTAATAGCCAATCTAATAGCCCGTTATTCTCAGGATCCGCTGAAAGATGCTCTGGTTAAAGCCATGATCGACATAAAGGGAGCGTACTCGGTGGTTTTAGCTACCGAGGATCGGTTGGTAGGATTCAGGGATCCGATGGGCATCAGGCCACTCTGCTTGGGAGAACTGGAGGGTAACTATGTTCTTGCTTCCGAGTCTTGTGCTCTTGATACCGTAGGGGCCAAGTTCATCCGTGACATAGAACCTGGCGAGATAGTAATAATCGACAGCAATGGGTTGTCTTCACACAAGGCCCTGTATTCAACGAGAAGAGCTCACTGCATTTTCGAATACATTTATTTTGCCCGGCCTGACAGTACCATCGACGGGACAAACGTGAACCGGGCGCGGCGAGCCATGGGACGCCAGTTGGCTAGGGAAAACCGGGTCGAAGCTGATATCGTGATTTCCGTGCCCGATTCGGGAACATCTGCTGCCTTGGGCTACTCCAAGGAGTCGGGGATACCGTTCGAGGAAGGCTTGATGAAAAACCGGTATATTGGCAGGACTTTTATCCAGCCTACTCAGAAAATGCGGGATACGGGAGTGAGGCTAAAACTGAATCCCGTAGTGGAGACGGTGCGGGGCAAGCGGGTTATCCTGGTAGATGATTCGATTGTCAGGGGTACGACCAGCAAGAAGATAGTGAGTATGTTAAAAGGAGCAGGGGCCAAGGAGGTACACGTGGCGGTTGCTTCCCCGCCCACCATTTGTCCATGCTATTACGGCATCGATACCTCTCGCCGAGAAGAGTTGATAGCCGCGAAAATGAATGTAGAAGCCATTCGAGAGTTTATCGGAGCCGATAGCCTTCATTATATCAGTGTCGAAGGGATGTTTGAGGCTATAGAGAACAGCAGGGAGTCAATGTGTGCAGCCTGTTTCAATGGCGAATACCCGATACCGGTCGACGATTAAGATGAGGGGTGAGCTTATGTCGGACGGTTTTACTTATAAAAAGGCCGGGGTGGATTTAGAAGCAGCTGACCGGTCGGTAGAACTTATCCGGCCCTGGGTTAAAATGACCAACAGGCCGGAAGTATTAGCGGATATCGGGGCGTTTGCCGGGTTTTTTGCTCTTGATCTAGCCCGGTTCCCCGAACCGGTTCTGGTTTCCGGTACGGACGGGGTAGGAACCAAACTGCGTATTGCCCAGATGATGGGGATTCACGATACCGTCGGCATCGACTTGGTGGCGATGTGTGTTAACGACATCCTGGTGCACGGGGCCGAACCCTTGTTTTTTTTGGACTATATAGCAGTTGGCAGGTTGGTTCCGGAAGTGATAGAAGCCTTGGTCAAAGGGGTGGCCCAGGGTTGTGTTGAGGCCGGGTGTGCCCTAGTCGGCGGGGAAACGGCAGAAATGCCGGGAATGTACGGGGAGGATGAGTACGACCTGGCCGGGTTTGCGGTAGGGGCGGTCAACCGTTCCCGGTTGATAGACGGAAGCCGGGTCGGCGGGTCACAGGTTATAGTCGGTTTACCTTCATCGGGGATGCACTCCAACGGTTTCTCTCTGGCGAGAAAGGTGTTGCTGGAGAAGGCTGGATTTGCGTTGGAGCGCGAAATCGACGTTTTGGGTAGGACCCTGGGGGAGGAGCTCTTGATTCCCACCCGCATCTACGTTCGCAGCGTTCTCAAACTCTTATCCGAGATAGAAGTCAAAGGCATGGCCCATATTACCGGGGGCGGCATTCCCGGCAATCTCAAACGTATTCTGCCCAAGGGGTGGGGGGCTTTGATCGAGAAGAGCAAGCTGCCGGTATTGCCGGTTTTCCAATTGATACAGGAGGCAGGCGGGGTAGAAGAAGAGGAGATGTTCCGGGCTTTCAACATGGGGATAGGTTTTGTACTGATAGTAGATGAAGCTGAAATTGATCAAACTGTTAGCTTGTTGCAGTCAGAGGGAGAAAAACCTATAGTAATAGGTAAGATTATTCCCGGAATCGAAGGGGTAGTAATAAAATGACGATTTCTCACAATTTGATGACAACCCGTAATTCTCAGGAACCCAAATTACGTCTGGCGGTTTTGGCTTCAGGTCGGGGAAGCAATTTTGAAGCCATTTGCCAAGCTGTTGACGAAGGCAGGTTGCACGGCCAGGTCGTGTTGCTGATAAGCGATAACGAGAATGCCCAGGCCTTGGAACGGGCTCGCAAACGGGGCATTAAAGCTTTGTACATAAATCCTCAAAGTTTTGCTTCGCGTGTTGAATACGAAAAAGCCTTGGTTCGAGCGTGTCAGGAGGTTGAGGCTGACATAGTGGCTCTTGCCGGGTACATGCGGTTGTTGGGCAAGACTTTTTTAGACGAGTATCACCTGAAGACGGTAAACATCCATCCCGCTCTATTACCTGCTTTTCCCGGACTTCACGCCCAAAAACAGGCCTTAGACTACGGCGTCCGCTTCAGCGGGTGTACTGTGCACTTCGTTGACGAGGGAGTCGATACCGGCCCTATTATTCTCCAAGCCGTGGTTCCGGTGTACTTCGACGACACGGTAGAGACTTTGGAGGCCCGCATTTTGAAGGAAGAACACCGTATATATCCTAAGGCTTTACAACTCATCGCAGAAGGAAGGGTGGTCGTAGAAGGCAGGCGGGTTCGGATCATCGGGGACGAGCACGGGGATCAGGATACGCAGCCGTGAGGTTATGAGTAAAGGAGGCAGAGAGAATGGCTAAAAGAGCATTGATAAGCGTTTCCAACAAAGACGGGGTGGTAGAGTTCGCCCAGGGGTTGGAGGAGCTAGGATACGAAATAGTGTCGACCGGAGGAACTTACGATACCCTGGTGCAGGCGGGTACCAAGGTGGTAAAGGTGGCCGAAGTTACCGGATTTCCAGAGATTCTTGATGGCAGGGTAAAGACATTACACCCGGCAGTGCACGGGGGTATCCTGGCGAAAAGGAGCCCCGATCACCTTGAACAATTACAAATGCACGGAATTCAAACCATCGATATCGTAGCGGTGAACCTATATCCTTTTCGGGAAACGGTCTTGCGCCCAGGAGTAACCCTGGAAGAGGCTATTGAAAACATCGATATCGGCGGGCCGGCCATGATACGGGCTGCGGCCAAGAACTACCGGTATGTGATAGTTGTGGTTAGGCCAGAAGACTACGGCCAGGTTTTAGACGAGCTTAAGGGGAAAGGCGACTTAGACGAACAGCATCGTTTAAGATTGGCGTTCGCGGCATTTAGCCACACTGCCGCTTACGATGCTATGGTGTCTTCGTACCTGGCTGGGCTTCTAGGGATTGGATTCCCGGAAGAGGTTGCCTTCGCAGGAGAAAAGGTCTACGAGTTGCGCTACGGAGAAAACCCGCACCAAAAGGCTGCTTTCTACAGGTACTATCTCCAGGGTGACGGGTTACCCAATGCCCAGCAGCTAAACGGTAAAGAACTTTCTTATAACAACATCATCGATGCTCAGGCAGCCGTGGCATTGGTCAGAGAGTTTGACAAGCCGGCATGCGTGATTATCAAGCACACGAATCCTTGCGGAACCGCGGTAGCCGATGACCTTGTTTCTGCCTATGAAAAGGCTTTTGCGGCCGATCCGCTCTCCGCGTTTGGCGGTATAATCGCTTTCAACCGGGTGGTTGATGCAGATACCGCTAAAAAGGTTGCAGAACCTTTTATGGAAGTGGTTATAGCCCCCGGTTATGAGGAAGAAGCCCTGGAGATTCTGAGGAGAAAGAAGAATTTGCGGGTTCTGGCCTTGCCGGTAGAGGTTGGGGCTGGACTGGAAGTCAAATCGATAGAAGGCGGGTTCGTCGTACAAGAAGCGGATAGACACGAACTTCTGCCTGCAGAGCTCACCGCCGTGACAGACCGGGCCCCTACACCGGAAGAAATGGAGAATTTGTTGTTTGCTTGGAAAGTGGTAAAACACGTCAAATCTAACGCGATTGTAGTGGCCAAAGACGGATTGACTCTGGGGGTCGGAGCCGGCCAGATGAACCGGGTAGGAGCAGCTCGCCTGGCTTTAGAACAAGCCGGGGAAAGGGCGAAGGGGGCGGTTTTGGCCTCGGATGCGTTCTTCCCGTTTAAGGATACGGTGGAGCTGGCAGCCCAGTATGGTATTACCGCTATCATTCAGCCAGGTGGGTCCATACGCGATCAGGAAAGTATAGAGGAGTGCAACCGCCACGGGATAGCCATGGTTTTCACTGGCGTACGGCACTTCAAGCATTAGAATTAGTCAGGATATAATAGGCTCATCAAGCGGGAAAAGAGGGTAAGGTATGGGGAAAAAGGTTTTGGTAGTAGGGTCAGGGGGCAGGGAACATACCCTGGTATGGAAACTGGCATTAAGCCCCGACGTAGAGAAGATATACGCGGCACCCGGCAATGCTGGTATAGCCGAGCAGGCCGAATGTGTCGCCATAAACCCTACTGATATTAGAGGGTTGATGCAGTTTGTCCTGGAAAAAGGGATTGACCTTACTGTTGTGGGGCCGGAAGCCCCGTTGATGGCAGGGATAGTAGATGCTTTTCAGGCTGAAGGGTTGAAAGTGTTTGGTCCTTCAGCCCGGGCGGCCAGGATTGAGGGAAGCAAGGTATTTAGCAAGAATCTCATGCATAAGTACGGAGTTCCTACCGCCGAATACCGCGTGTTTGAGCGGATAGAAGAAGCCGCAGCTTATACCCGTGATCGGATGAAAGAGCCTGGGCTTCGACTGGTAGTGAAAGCAGACGGTTTGGCGGCTGGCAAGGGAGTAGTGGTAGCTGAAAATCAGGAAGAAGCTCTCGAGGCTTTAGAACAGGCTATGGTGCACAAGGTCTTCGGATCGGCGGGAGACAGGGTAGTAGTAGAAGAGTGTCTTTATGGGGAAGAAGTCAGTGTGTTCGCGCTTGTGGATGGGGAAGAAGTGGTTTTCCTGGCTGCTGCTCAAGACCACAAGCGGGTTTTAGACTACGATCAGGGGCCTAATACCGGCGGGATGGGCGCCTATTCTCCGGCTCCGGTTTACACTCCTGAACTGCATCGGGTGGTCATGCGTGACATCCTGGTTCCCACAGCCAGGGCTATGGTGGCGGAGGGCATCCCATATAGGGGGGTGCTGTACGCTGGGCTTATGGTAACCGACCGAGGACCTATGGTGCTGGAATTCAACGCCCGGTTCGGTGACCCAGAGACACAGGTAGTGATTCCTTTAATGGAGACAGATATTTTCCCGGCTCTAGAAGCTGTGGCTACGGGCAACCTCAAACAAGCTGAGGTGACATTTAGCGATGAGGCTTGTGTATGTGTGGTTCTGGCCTCTGCCGGATACCCCGGAAGCTATGCCCGAGGGCACGAGATAACAGGGCTTCAGGAGCTGTCTCCTGACATATTGGTGTTTCACGCCGGTACTGCCAAAACCGCCGACGGCCGGCTAGTTACGGACGGCGGGCGGGTTTTGGGTATCGTGGCCAGGCGGCCCGACATCAAGTCTGCCATAGATCAGGTTTATAAAGAAATTCCTAAAGTGCATTTTGAGGGTGTCCATTACCGGCGCGACATAGGGTACAGAGCCTTGAAGCGTTGAGGTGCATGAAGAACATGGCAAGAGAACCATCACCTGTTCTGTTCTTGCTTTTATTGGCAGTAGTGATAGCGCTGTGTATCTACACCCCTACTCGCTTTTTCATAAAGTTTACGGTTTTGTTTGGCCTGCCTTTTCTCTTGCTTCTGGCATGGTGGCGCCGGTTGAAGAGGTTTAGCCCGGCGTGGATTTTGGCAAGCCTGGGGATGATAGTCTTGCTAACCGTTTACGGCCTCGAGATGGCAGAGTTTCCGCAGAAACTCAGGGTGAAAGAGATAACCATGCAGGGCGATGTCTTGTTAACTCAGGGCAAATATGATGAAGCGGTTGCCAAGTACAAGGAGATGGAGAAAATCGATCCCGAGAAAGCTAGGGAGAAAATGGCGGTCGCTGTGCAGCAGAAGAGGTACAGCGAGGACTACCTGAAGGCGAAGAGGCTGTTTGAACAAGGGAAAAAAGAAGAAGCCAAGCATCTGTTGAGTTCCATACCTTCTACTGCCCGGGTTCATGCCCAGGCACGGGACTTGATGAGGCAAATTGAGGAGGAGCCTTAGTTGGGAAAGAGCGGTTTGGTAACTTTAGAAGCTATTAAGAACAACTCTATTATCAACGAGTACATGACTCGAGGCAATGAGTTTATCGGGAATATAGGAGCCATAGAACATAACCAGAAGCACGCGGAACTGGTTTCGTTTCTGAGTTACGACATACTGAATTCTCTCGGATACTCGCACCGGGAAGCAGAACTAGCTGCTATTGCCGGTTACCTGCACGATATAGGCAACCTGGTTAACCGGTATTCACACGGTTTGTCGGGAGCCATAATGGTTTTCGAAGTGCTAATGGAAATGGGCATGGATCCGGAAGAGATAGCAGTAATCCTAGGAGCCATCGGCAACCACGAGGAACATGCCGACGGCCAGTCGGTGAACCCGGTGGCAGCAGCGGTGATACTGGCTGACAAGTCGGACGTGCACCAAACCCGGGTACGCAAGCGGGAGTCGTCGTGCTTTACCATCCGGGA
Organism: Syntrophothermus sp.; assembly: GCF_013314835.1. Taxonomy (NCBI): domain Bacteria; kingdom Bacillati; phylum Bacillota; class Clostridia; order Eubacteriales; family Syntrophomonadaceae; genus Syntrophothermus; species Syntrophothermus sp. The sequence continues at coordinate 17,739 of NZ_JABUEX010000015.1, read as the reverse complement.
TCGGGTCAATTATGCGGCTAAAGAATCGGCTTTGCTGGTCGATGACGAGAAAAAGGTCATTACTCTAAGGCTTAGGATCGATACCGGAACCTGCTCGGTCATGGAGTACTTCGAGATATTCTTGACCAAAATGCTTATGTGCAAGCGGGCGGCCGAGTTTCTCGGCTGCCAGTTTGAACTTCTTATAAACGACGTTAAACTGCTGTAGGCTAGACCAGGTTTTTGTGTATTGTTTGATTTTATAACTATGTTTTAAGGGGGAGTACTCATGTATGAGCCGAGTTGGAGAGACGAACAGACAGACCAACTGGTAAAGGCTTTGGTTGCTTTGAGAAACGAAGACGAATGCTACCGGTTGCTGGATGACTTGTGTACTGTTTCAGAGATAAAGGCTATGGCCCAGCGGTTACAGGTGGCCCGGATGCTCAAGGAAAACCACACGTACAACGGTATCGCCGAACAGACCGGGGCCAGCACTGCTACCATCAGCCGGGTGAAAAGATACCTGTACTACGGTGCTAACGGTTACCAGCTCATTTTACAAAGGTTGAAGGAGCAGAACGATTAGATGAAAGCCAAAGAACTCCCTCCGGGTTTCAAGGATTACGTTCCCCGAGAGGCCAAACTGAAAAGAATAATCGAGAAAAAGGCAGCAGACCTTTTTGCCTCCTGGGGTTATCAGGAGGTAATTACTCCTACGGTAGAATATTTGGAAGTCATACAAGTTGCCGATATGAACGTGGATCAGCAAGAGCTTTTTTTGTTCCAAAACCGGGACGGCCGACTTTTGGCCTTGCGTCCGGATATGACTATTCCCATAGCCCGCCTGGCTTCGACCAAGCTACGAAGATATCCGTTGCCGCTGCGGTTGTTCTACCGGGCGAATGTTTTTCGTCACAGCCTTTCTCAGCACGGCAAGTACAACGAGTTCTGGCAGATAGGGGTGGAAATGCTGGGAGCAGCCGGGGAGAGGGCAGATGCGGAAGTAATCGCCCTTGCGGTTGAGTTGATGAGTTGCTTAGGGGTGGAGGATTTCCAGTTAAGCCTGAATAACGTCAGGATATTTAACCAGCTGTTGCAGGAGAGCGGCCTTGCCCACGATGACGAGAATGAAATAAAAAAGCTGGTCATGAACAAGGACCTGGTCGGGCTAGAAAGAAAGTTGTCGGGTTTGCGCCTGGACAGCAAGTTGAAGGATACGTTTCTCGAGCTGCCGGTGTTGAACGGGGGACTGGAGGTGCTCGAGCGTTTACCCGATTTTTCGGAGTGGCCGGAAGTGATGGCCGGGGTCGAGGAGCTCAAGGTGTTGTTCCGGGCTTTGCGAGCTTTTGGCGTTGAAGACCGGGTGGTAATCGACCTGGGTGTACTGAGAGGGCTGGATTACTATACTGGGGTGGTTTTTGAAGGTTATTCATCGAACCTGGGGTATCCTTTGTTGGGAGGCGGGAGATACGATAATGTAATGGGACGCTACGGTTGGCCTAATCCTGCTACTGGCTTCGCCGTGGGGGTAGAGAGGGTGCTCTTGGCCCTGGGGTCAATGTCTGCACCAACAGAGCCTTGTTGTTTGGTGGCAGGCAGCGATCTGACAAAGGTGGCCGAGACTGCTCGCCGGTTGAGAAAGGAAGGGCGGGTTGTCTGTCTCGACGTCCACGGCCGGTCTCGAGATGAACTCCAAGCTCAGTGCCGTCAACGCGGCTGGGAACTCGTATGGGTCGATGATAAGTAGGGTGAAGAGGAGAATGAGATGTTAGCCGATACCGTGACTTTTGCCTTGCCTAAAGGGCGATTGATTGAACCGAGTCTTAACTTGCTGGCTGATCTAGGCCTTCCGACTTTTGACATCAAGGAGGACTCGCGCAGTCTTCTGTTCGAGTTTTCGGAGCAGGGCCTGCGCTATATAATATGTCGTCCAACCGATGTTCCCGCATATGTCGAACACGGGGCGGCGGATTTGGGGATTGTAGGAAAGGATATAATCGTGGAACAGGGGAAAGATGTCTTTGAGATGGTGGACCTGGGTTTTGGGTATTGCCGTTTTGTGGTTGCGGTCCCGGCCCAAATGAAGGATATCAGCTTGGAAGAGTTGAGTTACCGCCGGGTGGCTACTAAGTTTCCCAACGTGGCTGCTGAGTTTTTTCGGCAGCAGGGCCTGCAGGTCGACATCGTAAAGCTCCACGGAAACATCGAGCTGGCCCCGCTCATGGGCATTTCGGATATGATCGTCGACATCGTGTCTACCGGCCGGACCCTGGCTGAGAATAACCTGGTGGAACTGGTCCAGATAATGGAGTCCACGGCCCGCTTGATCGTAAACCGGATAAGCTACAGGGTTAAGTACCATAAGCTACAACCCCTCATCGACAGGATAAGATACCTGGTAAAGAACGGAGAGGTGAGACAATGATTATCAGGAGAATGAAAGCAGGAACCGCAGATTTGGAGGAATTCCTGCGGGTTCCGTATTCCGGGTTACAGGAGCTGGAAACACGGGTAGCTTATATCGCGAAAGAAGTGAAAGCCCGTGGAGATGAAGCCGTCTACGAGTTTACGAAGAGATTTGACAAGGCTGATATAGGGTTTCACAATTTTAGGGTTGGTGGCGGGGAGATCAACGAAGCCTACCAGGCTGTAGGCGAGGAGTATACGTCTGCCTTGCGGGCGGCAATTGCTAACATTAGGGCATTTCACCGCAGGCAGTTACATAACTCTTGGATGGAACCGGACGAAACCGGCAACATCTTGGGGATGATTTACCGACCTTTAGATCGCGTAGGTATATACGTTCCCGGAGGAACCGCTGCTTATCCTTCGTCTGTCCTTATGAACGCAATTCCAGCCCAGGTGGCGGGGGTAAGAGAGATAGTCATGGTGACACCGCCGGCAGCGGACGGGCGGGTTAACCCTTACACTCTGGTGGCGGCAGCGGAGCTGGGGGTCAAAGAGATTTACAAGATGGGCGGAGCCCAAGCCGTTTTTGCCTTAGCCTGGGGAACGGAAACTGTACCGAAGGTGGATAAGATTACCGGCCCTGGCAACATATATGTGACCTTGGCTAAGAAAATGGTGTACGGAGATGTCGATATCGATATGCTGGCCGGTCCCAGCGAGATATTGATAATCGCAGACGACAAGGCGGAACCTGCCTACGTGGCTGCTGACCTGATGTCCCAGGCTGAGCACGATGTTCTGGCCCGATCCATACTTGTTACAGACAGCGAAGAGCTGGCGGATGAGGTGGAGAGGGAAATTGGGCGGCAGTTGCCTTCGCTGTCCCGCCGTGACATAATAGAGAGGTCTTTACAGGAACAGGGAGCGATCATAATTGTAAAGGACATGAAAGAAGCGTGTGAAGTGGCGAACCGGGTGGCACCGGAACACCTGGAGTTGATGGTTGAGCATCCCTTCGAATGGTTAGGGTATATTAAGAATGCGGGAGCCGTATTCTTGGGGAAATATACCCCGGAACCGGTCGGCGACTACTATGCTGGACCTAATCACATCCTTCCCACTGGTGGTACCGCCCGTTTCTATTCGCCGGTGACGGTAGATACTTTCTTGAAGAAAACCAGTGTGCTTTACTATTCCGAGACCGGTTTGGCAAAGGCCCGGCAGGATATTATAACTTTGGCCGAGATTGAAGGCCTGACTGCCCATGCCAATTCGGTTAGGATACGAAGGGAGGAAGGCATCGAGTGAGCGACGAAATAAGGAGTGCCGAAATTCACCGCAAAACCACCGAAACCGAGATTCTTTTACGAATGGAGCTGGACGGCACCGGGAGTTACCAGATAGACACGGAAATGCCTTTTTTAGGGCACATGTTGGCCCTGTTTTCTATGCACAGTTTGTGCAATCTCAAGGTATGGGCCCGAGGCGACACCGAGGTTGATGATCATCATACGGTAGAAGACATCGGCCTATGTTTCGGACTGGCTTTGAAGCAGGCCATCGGGGACAAGAAGGGGTTGCGCCGTTACGGTTCGGCTACCATACCGATGGATGAAGCCTTGGCCCGGGTGGTAGTTGACCTTTCCGGTCGCTCCTACCTTTCTTATCACGTGCCTGTGCCGGGGGAACGGGTTGGCACCTTCGCCACTGAACTGGTGGAGGAGTTCTTCCGGGCGGTGGTAAACAGCGCCGGGATAACCCTGCACATAGACCTGATCCGGGGAAGCAACAGCCATCATATCCTGGAAGCAGTCTTTAAGGCGTTTGCCCGCGCCTTGAAGGAAGCGATAGAGTACGAACCCCGGGTCGAAGGGGTTTGGTCGACTAAAGGTAAGCTTTAAGGCTTCTAGACTCATTCAGGGGAAAGGGGAAGTTACTTGATAGCGGTCATAGACTACGGGATGGGCAACTTGCGCAGCGTTCACAAAGCCTTGGAGAAACTGGGGTTTGCGGTGGAGGTCACGTCTGACCCGGACACGGTGGTTCGAGCCGAGAGGGTGGTACTGCCCGGAGTTGGAGCGTTTGCCGATGCTATTAAGAACCTCTGCAGTTCGGGTATGAATGAGGCTATTTACGAAGTGGTTAGGACCGGGAAGCCTTTGTTAGGCATCTGTTTGGGCCTGCAGCTTTTGTTTTCGGAAAGCGAAGAAGACGGTTTACATCGTGGATTGGACATTATCCCTGGTCGTGTTACCCGCCTGCCGGCCATTGAAAAAGTTCCACACATGGGTTGGAACCAGGTGTCGTATTGCCAGAAGGTTTCCCTGTTCGATGGTATTCCTGACAAATCTTATTTTTACTTCGTTCACTCGTATTATGTGGTGCCCGATAACGAGGAAGTTAAGGCGGCTACCAGTGATCACGGTGTCGCTTTCACCTGCGCGGTGTTCAAGGGCAACATTTTTGCGACCCAGTTTCACCCGGAGAAGTCCAGCACTCTGGGACTGAAGCTCCTGAAGAATTTTGGAGAGTGGAGATCATGATTATTTTCCCGGCCATAGATATCAGGGAAGGACGCTGCGTGCGACTGGTCCAGGGGAAAAAGGAGAACGAGGTCGTCTACTCGAACCATCCGGCCCGGGTAGCCAGGTCTTTTGAGGACCTGGGGGCCCGCTGGTTACACGTTGTAGACCTGGACGGCGCTTTTGCGGGTGCTCCGCGTAACTTGAAGGTCATCGAAGAGATAGCGCACTCAGTGGAAATTCCCTTTCAGGTAGGGGGAGGATTGCGCAGCCTCCGGGACGTGGAACAGGTCCTGGCCGTGGGCGCGGCACGGGTTGTAATTGGGACCAAGGCGGTAGAGAGTCCTAGTTTCGCTCAGGAATTGTTGGAGCGTTTTGGACCGGAAAGGATTGTGCTGGGGCTTGATGCTCGCGATGGGATGGTTGCGGTTAAGGGTTGGGTGGAAGTGGCAGAAATGAAGGCTGTGGATCTTGCTCGGTCTATGAAAGAACTGGGAATCGTCCGAGCAGTTTACACCGATGTGACCAAGGATGGTTTGTTACAAGGACCTAATTTTGAGGCCATAGAGGAGATTGCTCGGACTTCCGGCTTGCGCATCATAGCATCGGGGGGAGTTTCAAGCCTGGAAGATGTTGAGAAGCTTTTAACACTGGAGGAGCTGGGCGTTGAAGGAGTCATAATCGGTAAAGCCATTTATGATGGTACTATTGACCTGAGAAAGGCTTTAAGCTTGGTCGAGGAGTAGAGGACTAGATAAGTATACAGAAGTACTACTACTGGCCGCATGAGAAGAAGCATAGGGAGTGGGGATGAATGCTGGCCAAAAGAATAATTCCTTGCTTGGACGTTCACGAAGGCCGGGTTGTAAAGGGCGTGAATTTCTTGAATCTAAAAGATGCCGGAGATCCAGTGGAATTGGCGGCTTTTTACGACCGAGAAGGGGCCGATGAATTGGTGTTTCTGGATATCAGTGCTTCTTATGAAGGCAGGAAGACAATGGTGGAAGTGGTGAGAAGGACTGCGGAAAACGTGTTCATACCGTTTACCGTAGGCGGTGGCATAAGAACCCCTGAGGATATCCGGGTAATGCTAAACGCGGGGGCGGACAAGGTATCTATCAATACTGCTGCGGTGAAATCTCCGTCTTTGGTTATGGAGAGCGCGAAAAAATATGGGAGCCAGTGCATCGTGGTGGCTATTGATGCTCGCGAAGCAGGGCCCGGACAGTGGGAGGTGTGCATAAACGGGGGACGCACTTCTACGGGCATCGATGCTGTGTGGTGGGCACAGAGGGTGGAGTCTTTGGGTGCAGGGGAGATACTCCTTACGAGCATGGACAAGGATGGTACCCGCGACGGGTACGACATTGAATTGACGAGAGCGGTGAGCGAAGCGGTAAAGATACCGGTCATCGCCTCCGGAGGTGCTGGGAACCTGGAACACTTGGCAGAGGCGATTCTTGAAGGGAAAGCCGATGCTGTTTTATGCGCCTCCATTTTCCATTACCGCGAGTACACGGTGAGTCAAGCTAAAGAGTACCTGGAGGCTAAGGGAGTGGTGGTTAGACGATGAGTAGAGGCTTTATAGAACAGCTGAAATTTGATGAAAAGGGATTAATCCCGGCCATAATACAGGACGAAAAGACCCAGCAGGTGCTGATGCTGGCTTACATGAACCGGGAGTCTTTGCTCAAGACGCTGGAAAGCGGGTATACCTGGTTTTATTCCCGCAGCCGCCAGTGTCTGTGGATGAAGGGAGAAAGCTCGGGGAACATCCAGAGGGTAAAGAACATCTACTATGACTGTGATCGGGACTCGCTTTTGATTACGGTGGACCAAGAGGGTGCCGCCTGCCACACCGGGCACTATTCCTGTTTTTACCGGGATTGGGATGGAACCCTTGTTTCACCACGGTTGTTCGACCCGGAAGAGGTTTACCCGCGGCGGCCTGGAACCCCCTCCATCTTGTTTGAACTTTACGAGGTGATACAAGCCAGGCAAAGACTTAGACCCGAAGGTTCCTACACCTCGTATCTTTTCAATGAGGGTCAGGACAAGATTTTAAAAAAGGTGGGAGAAGAGAGCACGGAAGTAGTCATCGCTTCTAAGAACAACTCGGAGGAGCAACTGGTATACGAGCTGGCGGATCTCATGTATCATCTTTTGGTGTTGATGGTCTACCACGGTGTTGAGCTAAAGGATGTTTTTGCCGAACTACGCTCTCGTCGCTGAAAAAGCGTTTACCGGTCAGGCACAGGTTAAATGAACGGGCTTGGTGTATAGATGTAGGAGGCACAACACTGGTCCCTAATTGATCTGGGAGTATAGACCGGTTTTTGTTTTTATGATTTGCCTATGGGGAATGAGGTCGATGAAGCTGGTGGAAGGATTAAACCAAGAGCAGAAGGAAGCCGTTTTACACGTGGATGGTCCGTGTTTGGTTTTGGCAGGAGCAGGCAGCGGGAAGACCCGGGTGCTGACTACTCGCCTAGCTTATTTGTGTCATACAGGTATCCGTCCCGGGAACGTGTTGGCCATAACTTTTACCAACAAGGCAGCGCGCGAAATGAAGGAACGGGTGGAACGATTGATTCCGGGCTTTACCGGCCAGTGGATACAAACATTTCACGCTACCTGCTACCGTATCCTGCGCCAGGAGATAGACCGCCTAGGTTACAGCCGGGATTTCAGCATCGTGGACGAGGCCGAACAGAGAGCTTTGGTCAAGGAGTGTTTACAAGACCTGAATGAATACCGAATCAAGCCGGAAGTAATAGCCTATTTTATAAATCAAGCCAAAAACAGCCTGGCTTCGGAAAAGAAGGATCTCGGGAGCTGGGCTCTGCCAGCTAACATGAGAGAGGTTTATCAAAAGGCCTTTCGCCTCTACCAGGCCCGTCTGAAGGCCATGAACGGACTAGACTTCGAGGACTTAATTTTATTGACCATACGCCTGTTTCGGGAAAACGAGGACGTGCTGGGTAAATACCGGGATCGGTTCAAGTACATAATGATCGACGAATACCAGGATACAAATTATGCGCAGTACGTTTTAAGTCATACCCTGGCGCAAAAACACCGTAACCTCTTCATAGTAGGGGACCCGGACCAATCCATTTACAGTTGGAGAGGGGCCGAACCGGAAAACATCAGGCGATTTTTGAGGGATTATCCGGAGGCCAGAATCATCAAGCTGGAAAAAAACTACCGATCTACCAAGGTTATATTGGACGCGGCCAACGCGGTCATAAAGCACAACTGCGAACGCGAAGAAAAGGTGCTGAAAACCGACAACCCGGTCGGAGAGAAGTTGATGCATTTTAGGGCTGTAGATGGCCAGGAGGAAGCACAGTTCGTTGCCGAAACCATCGCGGAGTTGGTCCGGCAGGGATACCGTTACCGGGATATGGCTATTTTTTACCGCACCCATGCCCAGTCCCGCTACCTGGAAGACGTCTTAAAAAGACGACTGGTGCCTTACTATATCGTAGGCGCCCGCAGCTTCTACCAGCGAAAAGAAGTTAGGGATGTACTGGCCTACCTGAAACTGGCAGTGAACCCTTTTGACACGCTGAGTTTTAGGCGCGTCATCAATCTTCCCCGCCGGGGGGTTGGGGACGTCACCCTGAAGAGGATAGAAGAATTTGCTGCTGCTTCTGCCTTACCGGTTTTGGAAGCCCTTGCTAATCCTGCGGATATTCCGGGGATTTCGCGCCGGGTAGCTGAGGCCTTGGAGGAGTTCTACGGGCTAATCAAGTTTGTGCAGGTCTTGGGAGAAAACGAGCCGGTAATGGCAGTTTTAGAACAGCTCCTGGAATCATCAGGATATGTCGAAGATATTTGTCGAAGGGATCCGCTGGGGGCAGAGGAGAGGATAGAAAACCTGCACGAGCTGAAATCGGTAGCCTTAGAATTCGACCGAACGCGGGGTGGAAACCTGGGAGAGTTTTTAGCCGAGGTTTCTCTTGTTCAGGATACAGATACGACGGATGTTTCCGATGCGGTGGCGATGATGACGTTCCACAGTGCCAAAGGTCTCGAATTTCCGGTGGTTTTCATGACCGGGATGGAAGAAGGTATTTTCCCCTCGGCTAAAGCGGAAACCGAAGCCGAGATCGAAGAGGAACGGAGGCTGTGTTATGTCGGTATCACCAGGGCTAAGGAAAGGTTGTTCTTGAGCAACGCGTTCAGCCGCGTTTTGTGGGGTTATGAGATGCGAAACCTGCCTTCCCGTTTCCTTGGCGAGATACCTAGAGGGCTTTTCATTTCAGACCATGCTGCGGACCCCGGGTTTACGGAGATACTCCCGGAAACCACAGACCCAAAGCTGGAGTTGGCCCCGGGAGACGTGGTAGAGCACCGTAAGTTCGGGCAAGGTATAGTGATTGATGTGTTGGAGGACGGGGAGATAGCCATAGTCGACTTTGTCGTAGCTGGGACCAAGATGTTGAGGACCGATATAGCACCTATGGTGAAGGTAGAGGGATCTGACGGTTGGTGATAGACTGTAGCAAACTGTGACAGCATCCTCAGGATGGGTGTGGCGCGGAGGAACTTTGGCTAGGAGGGACAGGTGTGGAAACCCCCAGGGAAAGAGCCGAAAAGTTGCGGGAAGAGATTCGAAAGCACGACTATCACTATTACGTGTTGGATCAGCCCTTAATCGGTGACGCTGAGTATGACCGTTTGTTCCGGGAGTTGGTCGAGCTCGAACAGGCTTATCCGGACCTCGTTACCCCTGATTCTCCCACCCAGCGGGTAGGCGGAGAGGTGCTCAAAGGGTTCACGCCGGTTCAGCACCGGGTACCTCTATTGAGCTTGGACAATGCTTTCAATGAAAGGGAACTCCGGGATTTTGACCGGCGCTTGAAGGAAAGACTGGGGGATGAGGCTGTTGCCTACGTCTGTGAATTGAAGATCGACGGGGTGTCGATAGCTTTGGTATACCAGGACGGGGTCTTGATGAGCGGTGCTACTCGTGGAGACGGGATGGTAGGGGAAGATGTTACGGCCAACATCCGCACCATAAAGTCCTTGCCGTTACGGCTGACTTATCCTTTGCCGCGGGTGGAGGTGCGGGGGGAAGTATACATGCCGAAAGAGGCTTTTGCTCGCTTGAACCGGGAACGGGAGGACAGGGGGGAAAAGACTTTTGCTAATCCCCGTAACGCGGCGGCAGGATCCATCCGGCAACTTGACCCGAAAGTGACCGCTGGGCGCACCTTGGGTCTTCTGGTTTATGATATCTTACACTTGGAAGGGAAAGAAATAGACAGCCAGCGGGAAACGTTAGAGTTTCTGTCCGAGTTGGGTTTCCCGGTAGACAGAAACTACCGCTGGTGTGCTTCTCTGGACGAGGTATTGGAATACTGTGAGGAATGGCAAGGGAGAAGGCACGAACTTCCGTACGAAATAGATGGAGTAGTGGTCAAACTTAATTCGCTGCCGGCGAGACAGCTTTTGGGAGCAACTGCCAAAAGCCCGCGCTGGGCCATAGCCTATAAGTTTCCGGCCGAAGAAAAAGAGACAAAGATCGTTGCCATCGAGCTCAACGTCGGGCGCACCGGGGTGATAACTCCCACCGCGGTCATGGAGCCTGTCAGCCTGGCGGGTACTACGGTGAGCAGGGCGAGTTTACACAATTACGACCTGATTCGTGAAAAAGATATCCGCGTAGGCGATATGGTGGTGGTTCATAAAGCCGGGGATATCATACCTGAGGTGGTAAGATCACTACCGGAGAAACGGACCGGCAAAGAGATCGAATTCAAGATGCCGGACAAGTGCCCAGCCTGCGGTTCGCGGGTGGTCAGGTTCTCGGGAGAGGTTGCATATCGTTGCGACAACATAAACTGCCCGGCCCGTTTGAAGGAGAGCCTGATCTTTTTTGCTTCGCGGGAAGCTATGGACATCGAGGGCTTGGGGCCTGCCTTAGTGGAACAGCTAGTAGACAGGGGAATAGTGAGCAATGTAGCTGACCTGTACTATCTTAGAGCCGAAGAGCTGGCAGGTTTGGAAAGGATGGGACAGAAATCGGCCGCCAACTTGATTAGGGCTCTGGAGCAGAGCAAAGGGCGCCCGCTGCATCGGTTGCTGAACGCCCTCGGCATCCGTTACGTAGGGCTCAAGACGGCGAGGATACTGGCGGAGCACTACCGGGATATAGAACGCTTTTCGGGCATAGACCGCGAAGAACTTATGTCTATCCCAGAAATCGGGGAGAAGATTGCGGAGAGCGTAACGGCGTTTTTCGCTGAGCCTAGGAATTGGGACACCATCCACAAACTGAAAAAAGCAGGGGTTAACACGGTTGAGCCTGAATTTTCTATGGCACAAGACAGCCAGTTCGCGGGCAAGACCTTTGTGTTGACGGGTGCGTTGGAGTCGATGACCAGGAATGAAGCGACGAAAGCCATCGAGGATCGCGGGGGCAAGGTGACTAATAGCGTAAGCCGCAAGACCGACTTCGTCGTGGCTGGTAGGGATCCGGGATCAAAATACGACAAAGCTGTGGCTTTGGGTGTCACGGTTTTGGATGAAAACCAGTTCTTGCAACTCTTAGGAAGACAGGCGAAGGCATAAACGAGGGGTAGAGCTGATGACGACCGCAACTTCTCGGGTTACGCTCACTGAAGAAAGTCAGATAAAGGGGCGAATTCATACCCTTGTTTTTTCAGCTCCACGATTATGTTAGGCAGGGCCTGGGCATTGCTGGAGGAAACGTTGTGCAGGAGTATGACGGCCCCGGGGTGGATGTTGCCGGTAACGTCTTGGAATATCTTAGCAGGCGTAGGCTGATTCTTGACATCCCAGTCCCGAAAAGCCATACTCCAAAAAACTGGCCGGTAATTGAGGGAATGAAGGGTTGCCAGCACTTTTTCGCTGTAGGTTCCGTTCGGCGGTCTTACCAGCCGGGCAAGCGGCTGTCCGGTTGCAGCTAAGAAAGCGGCTTCAGTTGTTTCCAATTCTTTGTCTATTTTCTCTTCGGATATGGTGGTCAGATCAGGATGAGTCGCCGTGTGACTGCCTACCACATGACCTTCCGCTACCATCCGTTTGACCAGCTCGGGGTGGGACGTGATAAAGGGCTTGGTTACGAAGAACGCCGCTTTTACCTGGTACTGGGCCAAGGTGTCAAGTATGGTGGCGGTGTAGCCCATTTCGTACCCGGCGTCAAAAGTGAGGTAGATTCGCTTGGCATCCGGACTTCCCAGGTAAATTCCGTTGTACTTAGCCATCAACTCCCGCGCCGATTGGGGAATAAATGGCTGCTGGTGATTCTTGCCAGGGACATAGTACCAGACCAAGCGTTTGGCAGAGGGGGGCTCCTCACTGGCACCTGAAACAGGGTTACCGTTTGAATTGCCCGTCGAGTCAAGGTTCGTCGTTGATGCGTCCGAAGATGAAGATGTCTTAGGCATGGTTCCAGAAGGAAGACTGTTTGTTTGGGTCTCGGTTCCACGATTATTACCATTTTGAGCAACACCGGAGGGGGTATCGCTAGTGTCGGAAGGGGTGTGACCGGTTGGATACCAGCAGGCGTAGCCACCAATGGTCAAGCCAAAAACCAGGATCACGGCCAAAAAAATATACGAATAGAGGCGCAAGCGGATACTGGCTACGCTGGCGGGCACTGCTGTCTTGCGCTGGTGGGACCGAGTTTTTTCCCTTGAAACCTTGGACGGGTGCGCTTTTTTCTTGGGCCTTGTCGACACGTGTTTACCTCCATCCCGGATGTGCTTTTATACTGTATTAAGCTGTTTCGACAATCACTGCCTTTATCCTCCAGGGAAATAATGGAGTGCATACCCGTCCAAAGAAAAACCAGAATCCTACGAACGTTACGGTTGATTTATCCCTTAGCCTGGAAAAAACTGTTCATTTTGCTGTCCAAATCTTCCATGTTCACGTCTTTAAGAAAACCAAGGTCATAGCCAGTGACGTCCGAGAGCTCAAACAGCCGCCACCGACCGGATTCTTTAACCAGCAGGGCCAACTGCTGGCCCTGTACCTTACTGTTAGGTACCCGGTAATCACACACCACCAGAGCGGCTTTGCTTCCACTGCGGGTTAATGACGGCCGGGCTGTGACTTTTAGTTCACCTGTACCGGCTTCGGGCAGGTTTTGGGCCAGCGCTTGGCCCATCTCCTTGCGTATAGCTGATTCCCGTTTCAAAAGTTCGCTTGGAGCGGTATTGTTGTACTTTGGAAACAGCACAGAATAAGCCCAGTTCACGCTCAAATACTCGGCAGCTTGGTCGTATTTTCCTGTACCGAGTAGTTGATAGAACTTTTCCACCGTTTTTTCCGGGGTAGAGACGTCGAAATAGGTCGCATAACCAAACATTCCTGCCAAAAGCACCACGATGAGAGCAATGTTCCACTTGGGTATTCCAAACACAATGGCCTGCCTCCCTCAAACTCGAGCTTACCACAGCTATGAGTCTCATTCTACACGTTTGATATACGTCGAGCAACCATTAATAATCCTTACCTGGAATCGGTTTTTCTTCGCAAACCGGCAGAGGAGAGCTTGGGTTTAGACGTAAGGGCATGGAACTTGCACGCGTATCGATTTTGGGCCAACAGGGCTTGTACAGGTAGCCCGGACGCAGGCTTGTGGCTTTCAGTCGATTGACGGGGGGGTAGGTTTTTGTTACCATGGCCTAATAAGAGGAATATTACGGGAGAAGAGGTAAGGCCCAAGATGAAAAACCAGTTCAGTCGATTCAGAGGATCAAATTCCTATATTGCCAGCGAAGAGCTGCAGAACAGCGTGAACGTTGCCATCGCTTTAGGTAAGCCTTTGCTCATCAAGGGAGAGCCTGGTACCGGCAAGACTATGCTGGCGAAGAGCATCGCCGATGCGCTGGGCAAACCGCTAATAATTTGGAACATCAAGTCTACGACCAAGGCTCAGGAAGGGTTATACGTCTATGACACCGTTCAGCGTTTGTATGACAGCCAGTTCGGGGATCGTGACGTTAGCGATATCAGGCAGTATATAAAGCTGGGCAAGCTGGGAGAGGCTTTTGTAAGCGATGAACAGGTGGTGCTGTTGATCGATGAGATCGACAAGGCGGATTTGGAGTTCCCCAACGACTTGCTGTGGGAACTTGACCAGATGAGTTTTTACATTCCTGAGACCAAGGAGACTGTGGTTGCCAAGCACCGGCCGATCGTGGTTATTACCAGCAACGCGGAAAAAGAACTTCCGGACGCTTTTTTGCGGCGCTGTATCTTCCACTATATTGAGTTCCCGGATGCGGAACGCATGAAGGAGATCGTGGCAGTGCATTTTCCTGATCTCGATCGCAAACTTTTGGAACAGTGTCTCGAAGCTTTTTACTGGATCCGAAGCCTGCCCAACCTACAGAAAAAACCCAGCACCAGCGAGCTGTTAGACTGGCTGCAGGCCCTGGTTGTCGGCGGTATCAACCCGCGCAAGATCGGAGAGGAAATCCCGTTTCTCGGGGTCTTGCTTAAAAAGAACCAAGATGTCGAAACCTTGCTGTGGAATTTGCGTAACCCGCGGGGCGGTCGTAAACCTTCGTTTTATTCCCGTTGAATCAGGGTGAATTACGGTTTTGGGATCGGGTGATAGTTATGTTCACCGAGTTTTTTTATGAGTTAAGAGCCCACGGGGTGCCGGTGTCGGTCAATGAGTGGTACACGTTGCTGGAGGCCCTCGAAAAGGGGCTGGCCGGTTCCAGCCTTACCGGGTTTTACTACCTCTGCCGGGCGGTATTGGTCAAGTCTGAAACCTATTATGATAAATTCGACCGGGCTTTTGCCAGCTATTTCGACGGTATAGAGACACCGGAGTCTTTGCCAGATAAGATATGGAAGTGGCTTGATAGGGAGCTTCCCGAAAATCACCGAGTGAGGTTTGACGGCACTTTACGCCAGTATGATATAGAAGAATTGAAGAGGATGCTGGCAGAACGCTTGGCTCAACAGAACGAAGAACACCACGGAGGAAACCGTTGGATAGGAACAGGGGGTACGTCTCCCTTCGGCCATTCCGGCTACCATCCCGGCGGAATCAGGCTGGGAGAAGAATCGCGCAACCGTTCGGCGGTCAAGGTGGCGGCTGAGAGACGCTGGGCAGATTTTACCGATGATGAAACCCTGGACACGCGGCAGTTCCAGATGGCGTTGCGCAAATTGCGCCATTTCACTACCCGGTTTGAAGGACCGAGGACTGAACTGGACATCGATGCCACCATCGAAGCGACGGGTAGAAATGCGGGCCGTTTGAAGCTGGTGTGGAACCGGCCTCGCCGTAACGCCATAAAAGTGCTGCTGCTCATGGATTCCGGCGGTTCGATGCTGGCTTACAGCCGGCTCTGCAACCAGTTATTCACCGCAATGCACCGGTCTTCGCACTTTAAGGATTTTCAGGTATATTACTTCCATAATTGTATTTACGATTGGCTTTATCCTCATCCCAGCTGTTTGCGTCGGGACAGTATAAAGACGAGTGACGTGCTGCGTAACCTCGATTCTGACTATCGGGTTATTTTGGTTGGTGATGCCAGCATGGCTCCGAGCGAGTTGACGATGCCGGGTGGAATTATAGATTGGGATCTTCATAACGAGGATCCGGGAATCGTATGGCTGCAGCGGGTTAGGGGTCGGTTCGAATACAGCGTTTGGCTAAACCCGATACCAGCGAGTTACTGGCGATGGACCGAGGGCGCGTACACGATAAAGCTGATCAGAGAAGTGTTTCCTATGTACGAGCTGACTCTTAACGGCTTGGAGCAGGCTATCAAGTGCCTGAAGGGTCGGGTGGTTTGAGGAAGGAATGTAATCAGCAGGGTAGAAAGTTGTGAGCGGGGAGGATGAATTCGATTGGCTTAACAGGAATAGTAGCAACGGCGTTTGTGGTAGGGTTGTCAGGCGCTATGAGTCCAGGCCCTTTGACTTTGGTTACAATGGTTCGGGCGGCTCGCAACGGGGTCAAAGCAGGCATGAAGGTTTGTCTCGGGCACGGGCTGGTAGAGGCATTGCTGGTACTGGCTTTGGGGCTGGGAGCAGGAGCCGTCTTAGCACGATCGAGCCTGGCGGGCACAGTCGCGCTTATAGGAGCAGTTGTGCTTGGAGTCATGGGCTTTTTCCTGATCAGGGATGCAAGGACAGCGAGTTTAGATGAAATGACGACACTTATGGGTGAAGAAAGGAATGAGTTAGGCCCGGTGGTGGCAGGAATAGTGGCTACGGTCGGTAATCCCTACTGGATTATGTGGTGGGCGACAGTGGGCGTGAGTTACGTAATCTTGGCCAGCAGATTTGGCTCCCTAGGGCTCGCTCTTTTTTTTGGTGGACACTATCTCGCCGACGTGGTAACCTTGGGAATCGTTTCTGTAGTGATGGCCCAAGGACGGCGGTGGTTGAGCGGGGAATGGTACCGACGATTGCTCCTGATTTTTGGGGTTTTCCTATGGGGGATGGCTGCGTATTTCCTATACAGTGCTTGGCAGTTTTGGCACTAGTTACGAGGAGGTTCAAAAGATGAGGTTAGTGTATGAGGGAAAAACGAAGCGCGTTTATGAGTTAGAGGACGGGCGCTACCTTTTGTATTTTAAAGATGATGTTACAGGTGAGGACGGACGCATAGACCCGGGGTCCAACTTTGTACTCGGAACGCTTAAGGGGAAAGGGCAAGCGTCACTAAAATTGTCTCGCCATTTTTTTGATTTGTTGAAGAAAGAAGGCATTCCTAGCCATTACATTGAGGCGGATATAGAAAAGAACACGATGGCTGTTAGAAAGGCCAAGACCTTTGGTCGGGGGCTAGAAGTCATTTGCAGGTTCAAGGCTTATGGGAGTTTTATTAAGCGTTACGGGGACTATGTTGAGGAATTTCAGCCTCTGGATGGCCTTATCGAGATCACTCTCAAAGACGATAAACGCGGGGATCCATTAATCAACGATGAGGCGTTGGTCAAACTCGGGCTACTCACGGACGACGAACTGGTTCAGGTCAAGGAGCTTACTCGGAAGGTAGCGGCGGTAGTAAAGGACGATTTGGCTTCCCGGGGATTAGAACTGGTCGATATCAAATTTGAATTCGGTAAGATAGGCGATGAAATCGCGGTTATAGATGACATATCGGGGGACAACATGCGGGTCTTCAAAAACGGCCATCAGATTAGTGCTCGTGACCTGGCAGATATGATAGTGTGAGTCTATCCAAAACGGAGATTTTCGTATTATAATAAACGAAAGAGGAGCCAGTCGGCATTTGCGATTGTTTTGAATTCATCCGTCTGCGCAAGGCGGGTGCTGTATCATTGCGAGGGGGTGGAGGTAATGGAAGAGGTAAAGAGGATTCTCGAAGGCGATGTTCGCATGGCGTCCCGGCTTATCAGAAACCTTGAGGACAATATACCCGGGGCCAAGGAGACGGTTAAGAAGGTATTTCCTTACACGGGGAAGGCACACGTAGTAGGGATTACGGGTTCTCCGGGGGCAGGTAAGAGCACGCTGACCGATGGTATCATAGCTTCGGTGCGGAGGAAAGGGAAGACGGTAGGGGTTCTGGCAGTGGACCCGACCAGTCCTTTTACCGGAGGGGCGATTCTGGGGGACAGGTGCCGGATGCAGCGGCACGCCGAGGACCCTGGGGTATTCGTGAGGAGTTTAGCATCGCGGGGAGCGATGGGGGGATTGTCGAAGGCGATAGGGGACAGCATACACGTACTGGATGCGATGGGAAAAGACATGATAATAGTCGAGACAGTAGGAGCGGGGCAGCAGGAAGTAGACATCATCAACCACGCTCACACCGTGATAGTGGTGCTGGTACCGGGCATGGGGG
>NZ_JABUEX010000091.1:0-6596 GCF_013314835.1 Syntrophothermus sp. | reverse complement strand
AACGCGCAGTTAAGATGGGAGTGCGGTGTTAGAGGCGCTGTACCTCCATCATGGGTGTTCAGCCGTTTTCTGAAGAAACTGCTGGCAGAGACTGATGCAATTGGGGAGTTGTTTGAGCGGTTAGCGGCCGAGACAATGAGTCTGATGCCGGACTTCGGTAAGACTCTAGCCATAGACGGCAAGGTGATCAGGTCTCACGGCAAACCGCTAAAAAAGGGTGCAGTTAACACAGCCGATGGGCGGCGTGAAACTGACGCCGACTGGACAGCCAAAGTGTATACAGGCCAGCGAGCAGACGGCACAACGTGGCAAAAGACGATATGGCAGTTCGGGTACAAACTGCACCTTTTGGTGGACGCGCAGTATGAACTGCCTGTGGCATATAGTGTGAGCCGTGCTTCTGAGTCCGAATCTCCGCAAGCACACAAATTGCTGGCAAACATCAAGCAACGGCAGCCGTTGCTGCTTGAGCGATGTGAGGTGATGCTTGCGGACAGGGGATACGATGACGCCAAACTGCTAAGCGCTCTATGGGATGAGCATGAGATCAAACCGGTGATAGACATCAGGAATTGCTGGCAGGACGGTGAACAGACGCATCTGATGCCTGGCACACAAAACATAGTGTACGATTACCGCGGCAATGTGTACTGTCACTGCCCGGACACGGCCAAGAGGCTGAGCATGGCATATGGCGGTTTTGAGAAGAAGCGCAACACACTTAAGTACCGGTGCCCTGCAAGAGAGTATGCGCTTAAGTGCAAGGGAAGCGCCAGATGCAAATGGGGATCTGGGATCAGGATAAAGTTAGATACGGACCGGCGCATATTTGTGCCGATTGCGCGATCGAGTTACAAGTGGGAACGCGAGTACAAGAAGCGCACAGCGGTGGAGCGAGTAAACAGCCGTCTTGACGTGTCATTTGGATTCGAGAGACATTACATCCGCGGGCTTAAGAAGATGAGGGCGCGAGTTGGGCTTGCGTTATGTGTGATGCTTGCGATGGCTGTAGGCAGGCTGAGAAGCAGGCAAAAACACCTTATGCGCAGCCTTGTGGTTGCGTAAACTGAACTGAAGACTACTAAAGCACGAAACGCCCGGGCATTTTATTGCATTTGTTCGGATTCGGGACACAAATTGAGCGCGAGATGGGTGAAAAAAGAACGTTGAGACGGGCTCCGGGAGCGCTGAAACTCTAGATTGTGGTATTGGGAGGCTCGCCGGTGCGCTACCAGACGCTTAAAACGGCAACATCGCAAATGCCTCCAAAATGCGCTTCCTTGACAAACAGATTGGCACCGTGATACGATAATAGTCCAGGCGCGATACAGTTCGTGCCCGGAAGTAATGAAGCAATGAGACACCTTCGATCTTTGAAAACTGAACAGTGTGCTCTGTCAAGAGAGAATAATCTTGCGGGGAACGAAAGGCAAAGTAATATCCATGTAGAGCAGATCAGCTCTAGATAGTTAAGGAGCCCGAGAGGGTTCAGATATTATCGGAGAGTTTGATCCTGGCTCAGGACGAACGCTGGCGGCGTGCCTCAGACATGCAAGTCGTACGGGGCAGCGCAAGCTGCTGAGTGGCGGACGGGTGAGTAACACGTGGGCAATCTACCCACGCGCCCGGGATAACACCGCGAAAGTGGTGCTAATACCGGATGAACCGAGTGTAGCGCATGCTATGCTGGGCAAAGGTGGCCTCTTCACAATGCTACCGTGCGAGGATGAGCCCGCGGCCCATTAGCTAGTTGGTGAGGTAACGGCTCACCAAGGCGACTATGGGTAGCCGGCCTGAGAGGGTGGCCGGCCACACTGGGACTGAGACAAGGCCCAGACTCCTACGGGAGGCAGCAGTCGGGAATCTTGCACAATGAGCGAAAGCTTGATGCAGCGACGCCGCGTGAGCGATGAAGGCCTTCGGGTTGTAAAGCTCTGTCTTCAGGGACGAAAGTTTCACTGCGAACAGTGGTGGAAGTTGACGGTACTTGAGGAGGAAGCCCCGGCTAACTACGTGCCAGCAGCCGCGGTAACACGTAGGGGGCGAGCGTTGTCCGGAATTACTGGGCGTAAAGGGCGCGTAGGCGGCCTGTTAAGTCGAGTGTGAAATCGCACAGCTCAACTGTGCAACTGCGCTTGAAACTGGCGGGCTTGAGGTCAGGAGAGGGAAGTGGAATTCCCGGTGTAGCGGTGAAATGCGTAGATATCGGGAGGAACACCAGTGGCGAAGGCGACTTCCTGGACTGCACCTGACGCTGAGGCGCGAAAGCTAGGGGAGCGAACGGGATTAGATACCCCGGTAGTCCTAGCCGTAAACGATGGGCACTAGGTGTGGGAGGTATCGACCCCTTCCGTGCCGCAGTTAACGCAATAAGTGCCCCGCCTGGGGAGTACGGCCGCAAGGTTGAAACTCAAAGGAATTGACGGGGGCCCGCACAAGCAGTGGAGCGTGTGGTTTAATTCGACGCAACGCGCAGAACCTTACCAGGGCTTGACATCCCCTGACCGCTGTGGAAACATGGCTTTCTGGGTTCGCCCAGACAGGGAGACAGGTGCTGCATGGTTGTCGTCAGCTCGTGTCGTGAGATGTTGGGTTAAGTCCCGCAACGAGCGCAACCCCTGTCCTGTGTTGCTAACACGTAGAGGTGAGCACTCACGGGAGACTGCCGGAGACAATTCGGAGGAAGGTGGGGATGACGTCAAATCCTCATGGCCCTTATGTCCTGGGCTACACACGCGCTACAATGGTTCGTACAACGGGCAGCGACACAGTGATGTGAAGCCAATCCCTCAAAACGGACCCCAGTTCGGATTGCAGGCTGCAACTCGCCTGCATGAAGCCGGAATTGCTAGTAATCGCGGATCAGCTACGCCGCGGTGAATACGTTCCCGGGCCTTGTACACACCGCCCGTCACACCACGAGAGTTGACAACACCCGAAGCCGGTGAGCTAACCCGAAAGGGAGGCAGCCGTCTAAGGTGGGGTCGATGATTGGGGTGAAGTCGTAACAAGGTAGCCGTATCGGAAGGTGCGGCTGGATCACCTCCTTTCTAAGGAGCAGCGAGACAGGTACTATGGCTAACCCCGAGAACTGTGTCTCTACTCCTAGGTCGGTCGCGGAAGATACCCGCAAGGGTGAAGCCGCGTAAACTAAAAGTGCTATGAGTTCCCGCCGCGAAAGGTCCCGCTAGGGAAACCGGCGCGCGAGCACACTGTTTGGTTTTGAGAGATCGAAAGGTCTCTAGAGTGGGCGCATAGCTCAGGTGGTAAGAGCGCACGCCTGATAAGCGTGAGGTCGGTGGTTCGAGTCCACCTGTGCCCACCATGTGTTTGCTAATAAGGTGGGGGCGTGGCTCAGCTGGGAGAGCGCCTGCTTTGCACGCAGGAGGTCAGCGGTTCGATCCCGCTCGTCTCCACCAAAATCGCACCTTGAAAACTGCACATAGTGTTAGAGCAGGTAATTCACGAACGCGCAAATTAGGGTAGCGTTAGTAGGCGAGATGGTCAAGCTACTAAGGGCGCACGGTGGATGCCTTGGCGCTGAGAGCCGAAGAAGGACGCGGCCAACTGCGAAAAGCCTCGGGGAGCCGTAAGCAGGCATCGATCCGGGGGTATCCGAATGGGGCAACCCGGCACGCTTAATAGCGTGTCACCCCGGGCTGAATAAAATAGGCCCGGAGGAGGGAACCAGGGGAACTGAAACATCTAAGTACCCTGAGGAGGAGAAAGCATTTGCGTATTCCCCTAGTAGTGGCGAGCGAACGGGGAAGAGCCTAAACCTTATACGTGTAAGCCTTCAGGCGTTGCGTATAGGGAGTTGAGGGACCGGTTTGGGCAGGCTGAAGACTGTCCGCGGAGTAAGAAACGCTTTGTCTAGCCGAACAGGCCTGGAAAGGCCGGCCACAGAGGGTAATAGCCCTGTAGGCGAAAGGCGAGGCGCTCCGAGCCGGCACCCGAGTACCGTGGGGCACGTTAACCCCGCGGGAATCTGGGAGGTCCACCTCCTAAGGCTAAACACTACTCAGCGACCGATAGTGGACCAGTACCGTGAGGGAAAGGTGAAAAGCACCCCGAGAGGGGAGTTAAAAGAACCTGAAACCGTGCGCTTACAAGCAGTCCCAGGCCCATACGAGGCTGGGGGCGTGCCTATTGAAGAATGAACCGGCGAGTTACAGGCTGCAGCGAGGTTAAGGTGCAGAAGCACTGGAGCCGTAGCGAAAGCGAGTCTTAAAAGGGCGAGTTAGTTGCAGTCTATAGACCCGAAACCGGGTGATCTACCCATGGCCAGGCTGAAGCGTGTGTAAAAGCGCGTGGAGGGCCGAACTCATTAGCGTTGAAAAGCTATGGGATGAGCTGTGGGTAGGGGTGAAATGCCAATCGAACCCGGAGATAGCTGGTTCTCCCCGAAATAGCTTTAGGGCTAGCCTCGGGTAAAGTGGCGCGTGGAGGTAGAGCACTGGTTGGGCTAGGGGCCCCATAAGGTTACCGAACCCATTCAAACTCCGAATACCACGCGTTATACCCCGGGAGTCAGACTGTGGGGGCTAAGCTTCACAGTCAAAAGGGAAACAACCCAAGATCGTCGGTTAAGGTCCCAAAGTACAGGCTAAGTGGCAAAGGATGTGGAGTTGCCCAAACAACCAGGATGTTGGCTTAGAAGCAGCCACCATTTAAAGAGTGCGTAATAGCTCACTGGTCGAGTGGCTCTGCGCCGAAAATACACGGGGCTAAAGCCTGTCACCGAAGCCACGGAATCGCGCAAGCGATTGGTAGGGGAGCGTTGCATGCAGCGTTGAAGCATGACCGTAAGGACGTGTGGAGCGCATGCAAGAGAGAATGCCGGTATGAGTAGCGAAAAGGCTGGTGAGAATCCAGCCCGCCGAAAGCCTAAGGTTTCCTGAGCAAGGCTCGTCCACTCAGGGTTAGTCGGGGCCTAAGCCGAGGCATATAGCGTAGGCGATGGACAACTGGTTGATATTCCAGTACCACCGGGCCACCGTTATGAGCGAAGGGATGACGCAGAAGGGTAGGCACAGCCGGCCGTTGGTCGCGCCGGTCCAAGCCTGTAGGGAGCCTCTTTTGGCAAATCCGGAGAGGTAGTCCTGAGAGGCGATGGGGAGGGAAATTTAGTACCGAACTGGCTGACCCCACACTGCCAAGAAAAGTCTCTAGCCAGGTGGCTGGTGCCCGTACCGCAAACCGACACAGGTAGGCGGGGAGAGAATCCTAAGGCGCGCGGGAGAACCCTCGTTAAGGAACTCGGCAAAATGACCCCGTAACTTCGGGAGAAGGGGTGCCCTGCGGTGTTAGGGTGAGCAGCCCAAAGCACGGCGGGGCCGCAGACAAACGGCTCAGGCGACTGTTTAACAAAAACACAGGTCTCTGCTAAGGCGAAAGCCGAAGTATAGGGGCTGACACCTGCCCAGTGCTGGAAGGTTAAGGGGAGGGGTTAGCGCAAGCGAAGCTCTGAACCGAAGCCCCAGTGAACGGCGGCCGTAACTATAACGGTCCTAAGGTAGCGAAATTCCTAGTCGGGTAAGTTCCGACCCGCACGAATGGTGTAACGATCTGAGCGCTGTCTCGACGAGGGACCCGGTGAAATTGAATTATCTGTGTAGATGCAGGTTACCTGCGGCTGGACAGAAAGACCCCATGAAGCTTTACTGTAGCCTGACATTGGATTTTGGTGTTTCATGTACAGGATAGGTAGGAGGCAGCGAAGCGCCCTCGTCAGGGGGTGCGGAGCCGACGGTGGGATACTACCCTTGAAATGTCGAAGTTCTAACCTTGGGCCATAATCTGGTTTGGGGACCGTGTCAGGTGGGCAGTTTGACTGGGGCGGTCGCCTCCCAAAAAGTAACGGAGGCGCCCAAAGGTTCCCTCAGCGCGGTCGGAAATCGCGCGGCGAGTGCAAAGGCAGAAGGGAGCTTAACTGCGAGAGCGACGGCTCAAGCAGATACGAAAGTAGGGCTTAGTGACCTGCCGGTTCCGAGTGGAAGGGCCGGCAATCAACGGATAAAAGCTACTCTGGGGATAACAGGCTGATCTCCCCCAAGAGTCCACATCGACGGGGAGGTTTGGCACCTCGATGTCGGCTCATCGCATCCTGGGGCTGTATTAGGTCCCAAGGGTTGGGCTGTTCGCCCATTAAAGCGGTACGTGAGCTGGGTTCAGAACGTCGTGAGACAGTTCGGTCCCTATCCGCCGCAGGCGTAGGAAACTTGAAGGAAGTCGCCCCTAGTACGAGAGGACCGGGGTGAACGAACCTCTAGTGTACCAGTTGTCCCGCCAGGGGCAGAAGCTGGGTAGCTATGTTCGGCAGGGATAAGCGCTGAAAGCATCTAAGCGCTAAGCCCCTCCTAAGATGAGGTTTCCCACGGCAAAAAGCCGGTAAGACCCCTGGAAGATGACCAGGTTGATAGGCCAGACGTGTAAGGGCAGCAATGCCTTAAGCTGACTGGTACTAATAGGTCGAGGGCTTGACCATAGCCTCTACACCCGAGTTTGCGCGGGTGAGTAACCTGAGATAGTACTCTAACACATGTGTGGTTTTCACGGTGCGAAAGCGCCGGACAGTTTCCGGTGGCGATAGCGGA
>NZ_JABUEX010000014.1:0-62693 GCF_013314835.1 Syntrophothermus sp. | reverse complement strand
ATTCTGAGTTATCTGTGTGCATCTGCCCGGCACTCAACGGACCAAAAGCCGTTGTGTTGCCCGGTAAGGGCTCAATGTCAAGGTTCGTTGTTGAGCTTCAGGTTGAGTGCCGGGTCTGTGTTAATCTGTGGCTCATGCAGGGAGAAGGGTTTTCATGTTTTCTACTGCCATGGCCCATCTCATAGCCGGGTACCTGCTGGATATTTTCTTAGGTGATCCCCGGTGGATGCCGCACCCGGTTAGGTTATTGGGAAGAGTCATAGCCCGGGCGGAAGGCCTACTGCGCCGGGTATTTCCACCGTCCCCAGGGGGCGAGCGGTTAGCAGGAGTGATTTTAACGGTAAGTGTAGTGGGTTTCGCTTATTTTTCGGTGGCCTTCTTGCTATTTTGTGCTGGCCGTATCCATCCCTGGCTTTTTCATGGTTTAAGCGTTTGGTTTGCCTACACCGTACTGGCTACCCGCAGTCTGGACCAGGAAACGCGGGTGGTTTACCGGGAACTCGTAAGAGGGGATTTGCAGCGGGCGAGGAAGCTGGTGGCCAACGTGGTGGGCAGGGACACAGCGGAGCTCGACGAGAACGAGGTGGCCAGGGCGGCGGTCGAAACCATAGCTGAGAATACGGTAGACGCTGTGGTTTCTCCCATTTTTTTTCTGGCCTTGGGTGGACCGGCTTTGGGTATCGCTTACAAGGCAGTAAGCACCTTGGACTCGATGGTGGGGTACAAAAATGAGCGTTACTTGTACTTAGGCTGGGCTTCAGCCCGCCTGGATGACCTGGCGAATTTTATTCCTGCCCGTTTAACTGGTTGGCTGTTGGTGCCTTTGTCTGCTCTTCTGGGCAGGCAGGACTTTGTTCTAAGCCTGAAGACAGTAATAAAAGACCGCCACAAGCACGAAAGTCCTAACAGCGCTTACCCAGAAACGGCCTTTGCTGGAGCCCTGAGTGTGCAGTTGGGAGGGCCTTGTTACTACCAGGGACGGTTAGTCGAACACCCGCTCATCGGGTCAGGATTAGGTGGGGTACAACCAAAGCATATACCGAAAGCCATCGTACTCATGTACATAACCTCGCTTTTGGCTTTGAGTCTCGGCCTTGGCCTCATAGGTGTAAGGGGGGGTTGGTAGTGTCAAAGGGGGAACAGCGTCCTTTTGGTTTTGAAGGCAGTGACCGTTTGTTTTTGCCGGCACCCAAGAGGCAGGAGGCGAAAACGGAAAACCGGCTGGTCTTGGTGACCGGAGGGGCGCGGAGCGGGAAGAGCAGGTGGGCCGAGCATCTTTTGCAGGAACAAGGAGGCGGGGTCTTGTACGTCGCCACCGCTCTGCCCATCGACGAAGAGATGCAAGACCGTATAAACAGGCACAGGACGAGGAGGCCACCGCACTGGCGGACCTTAGAAGGATACTCCGGGCTGGCTCGTCTCATCCGGGAGACCCGGCTGTTCAGAGAAGCAGTTCTGCTCGACTGCCTCACCATAATGGTGACCAACCTGCTTTTGGATGCGGTGAAGGACTTTGACCGCGTAACCCCGCAAGAAGCGGAAACCGTGGAGAAAGCTATTGAGCAGGAAGTTGTGTCATTGGTCAAAGCCTTACGCGAGATAGAAAGCACCGCGGTAATCGTGACCAATGAAGTGGGTATGGGCTTGGTCCCCGATAACCCGTTAGGTCGTTTATTTCGCGATGTTTGCGGCAGGATGAACCAGTTGGTTGCCGCGGAAGCGGATGAAGTATACCTGGTGGTCTGCGGCATCCCCGTCCGGATAAAATAGGGAAACCGATCACAAGTACCGATCACAAGGGGACGGTTCTTCTGTGTCTGATTCACGGAATCAGACACAGAAGAACCGTCCCCTTGTGATCCATGTGATCCAGAAGAACCGTCCCCCTGATCGACCCCCCGAATAAAGTAGACAAGAAGTATACTGTGGACATTGTTGCAGGCTTTACGGGCGGGTAATATAATACCGTTTAAAGGCTTGCGCCTGATAAGTAATCGCTGGCCACTGTGTTGGACATGGAGGCAGGACGGGAGGGAAATGGATGTTTCGGATTGTTGCCAAACGAGAACTGGCTCCCCGCATCAAATTGTTTGAGGTAGAAGCTCCAGAGCTTGTCCCAAAAGCGCGGCCGGGCCAGTTTATAATCCTCCGCATAGATGAGGAGGGGGAACGGATCCCCTTAACTATAGCGGACTTTGACCGCGAAAAAGGGACTATTACCATCATATTTCAGGAAGTTGGGAAAACCACTGAGTTGTTGGGAGAGTTACAGGCCGGTGATTCCATCTTGGATTTTGTCGGCCCGCTGGGTTGTCCGTCCGAGATTGAAAGATTTGGAACTGTAGTCTGTGTTGGCGGCGGGGTCGGCGTGGCCCCGGTATTTCCCATAGCCCGGGCTCTGCGGGAGGCGGGCAACCGGGTAGTATCGATAATCGGAGCCCGATCCCGCGACATGCTGGTCTGGGAAGACGAAATGCGAAACGTGAGCTCAGAGCTTCTGGTCGCAACCGATGACGGCAGTTACGGGATTAAAGGGTTTGTTACCGATATTCTAGTGGAGGTTTTGAACCGGGAGAAGGTAGACCGGGTAGTGGCTATCGGGCCTGCTGTCATGATGCGCGAGGTGTGCCGGGTTACACCGGAGTCCATCCCGACCGTGGTCAGCCTCAACCCTATAATGGTCGACGGCACCGGCATGTGCGGGGCTTGCCGGGTTGAAGTAGGGGGTAAGACCAGGTTCGCCTGCGTGGACGGACCCGAATTCGACGGGCATCAAGTGAATTGGGAACTGGTTCTAAAACGGGCGAAGATGTTCGTGGAGGAAGAAAGAATAGCCATGGAAAGAGGGGGATGCAGGTGTCAGGAGAGCGCAAGAAGATAATTCCCCAAAAGCACCCGATGCCGGAGCAGGATCCTGCCGTGCGTTGCCACAACTTCGACGAGGTGGCGCTGGGGTATTCGGAAGAGACAGCGGTAGCCGAGGCCAACCGGTGTATACAGTGCAAGAACAGCCCCTGTGTAGAAGGATGCCCGGTAGAGATTGATATCCCAGCTTTTATAAAAATGATAGCAGCAAGAGATTTCGCCGGGGCAATAAAAAAGATAAAAGAGAAGAACAACCTGCCTGCCATCTGCGGCCGGGTTTGTCCCCAGGAGAACCAGTGTGAAAGCAAGTGTACTTTAGGCAAGAAGCACGAACCGGTGGCTATAGGGAGATTGGAGCGGTTCGTGGCGGACTGGGAAATGGCCCAGCCAGAGCCAATCCAGGTTCAGGCAATTAATCCCTTAGGGAAGAGGGTAGCGGTGATCGGGTCGGGTCCGGCGGGGTTGACAGCGGCAGCGGACCTGGCCCTGATGGGATACAAAGTCACGGTGTTTGAGGCCCTCCATATAGCGGGAGGAGTGCTGGTTTACGGGATCCCGGAGTTTCGACTCCCCAAGGCTATCGTCGCTCGCGAAATTGAGAACATCACCCGGCTGGGGGTTGAGATCAGGACCAACTACGTGGTGGGAAAACTGGCCAGTGTCGGAGAACTTTTGGAGCAGGGCTACGACGCTGTGTTCATAGGCACAGGAGCAGGTTTGCCTTATTTCATGGATATTCCAGGGGAAAACCTGAACGGGGTATACTCGGCCAACGAATTTCTCACCCGAAACAACCTGATGAAGGCTTACAAATTCCCCCAGTACCTGACCCCTATCAGGGTGGGGAAGCGGGTAGCGGTAGTCGGCGGTGGCAACGTGGCTATGGATGCAGCCCGTACTGCACTGCGCCTCGGTGCTGAGGCGTATATCGTGTACCGCCGCACGTTCCAGGAGATGCCAGCCCGGAGGGAGGAAATCGAACACGCCCGCGAGGAAGGGGTAAAATTCGAGCTCCTGGCAAGTCCCATCGAGATCAAGGGGAACGAAGAAGGGCGAGTCATGTCTATCATTTGTCAACGGTACGAGCTGGGGGAACCGGATGAGTCAGGAAGAAGGAGCCCGGTACCCATACCGGGGGCGGTGTTCGAGATGCCGGTAGATACGGTAGTCATGGCTATTGGGCAGGGACCAAACCCCCTCATTCCACAGACCACTCCAGAATTAAAGACCAATCGTAGGGGCAACATTCTGGCAAAAGAAGAAACCGGTGAGACCTCGATGGCAGGGGTGTTTGCCGGGGGAGACGTGGTCACAGGTGCCGCAACCGTCATCTTAGCGATGGGGGCAGGCAAGAAAGCTGCCCGGGCCATCCACGATTATTTACAGAATAATAAGGGATGATGTTGCTACCTCAACAAATATCGAATCAAAACTGTATTTTACTCTGGCGCTAAGTGGTTGATTACGATGTCCAGTCAGTGCCGGGGTTTTTTTATGGGATAAAATTGTAAGACACATTGCAAGCTTTGGTGCTAGAATGTTAGTAACAAGCTTTCGTCGTGATAGAAAAGGCCTTACCCTGTTGCTGGCACGTGCCAAAGCCGAAGGTCACTGTCGGCAGTTGCTGGCCTGAGCAGGGCGAGAAGGGGAGGTGAGAGCTCATTACTGACGCCTTGCGAAATGTCCGGGGTCGTAGCTAAGAAACACACCCGAACGAGGAGGTGAAGACTGATTTCAATTTTACATTGAAATCAGGACTGTATGAACAAAATACTCACGATTGCTCCTGAAAAGTGTACCGGGTGCCGGACTTGCGAGCTGGTATGTTCCTTCTTCCATGAGAAAGAGTTTAATCCGGCTCGCGCGCGGGTCACGGTTATCACCTGGGACAAGGATGGATTCTCAGTTCCCATGATGTGTTTGCAGTGTAGCAATGCTGCCTGTATGCAGGTATGCCCCGTAGGAGCAGTATACCGTGATTTCGCGACCGGAGCGGTTATGGTCGACTACAGCCGTTGCATACGCTGCAAGATGTGCACTAACGCGTGCCCGTTTGGTAACAACACTTTCGACCTAGAGCTCGATCGGATACTGAAATGCGACCTTTGTGGCGGAGATCCTCAGTGTGCTAAGTACTGCCCTTCCGGAGCTATAAGTTATGTACCGGATACGGCGGCAAATACTGCTAAGAAGAGGCTGGCAGCGAGCAAGTTTAGGGAACTGTTCCGGGAGGTGGTCTAGTTATGTACGGTTGGACTGGACAAATCCTGCGGGTTAATTTGACCGATGGAACCATCCAGAAGGAAGCTTTATCGAGAAAGGATGCCCAAGATTTTATAGGGGCGCGCGGGTTGGGCACCAGGTACTTTGTTCGTGAGGTAAACCCGTTGGTCGATCCCCTCGCTCCCGAGAACAAGCTCATCTTTATGACCGGTCCTCTTACCGGTACCGCCGCTGCGTCAGCTGGCAGGTACAACGTCATCTGTAAAGGCCCCCTTACTGGAGCTATTGCCGCTTCTAATTCTGGAGGATTCTGGGGACCGGAACTCAAGTTTGCCGGGTATGACGGCATCATCTTTGAAGGCAAATCTCCTTATCCCGTGTATTTATGGATTGAGAACGAGAAAGTTGAATTACGCAGGGCAGATAGGCTCTGGGGAAAAACCGTGTCCGAGGCCACTGACCTTATTAAGGAAGAAACGGACGAAGACGCCAAGGTGGCCTGCATCGGTCCGGCAGGAGAGAACCTGGTCAAGTTCGCCGGTGTGATTAACGAGTATTCCCGGGCAGCGGGGCGTTCAGGGGTTGGGGCGGTGATGGGTTCCAAGAACCTGAAAGCTGTTGCCGTGCGCGGGACCAGAGGCCTCAGGGTGGCGGATCCCGGCAGTTTTAAGGAGGCTATCGACAAAGCCAGGCAGATGCTCGCCCAGCACCCGGTTACCGGACAAGGGCTGGCTCTTTATGGCACAAATGTTTTGGTTAATATCCTGAACCAGCATGGTGGTTTGCCGGTTCAGAACTTCAGCCAGGCTGCTACTTGTGATTATGCGGAGAAGATATCCGGGGAGTATCATGCCGAACGTTACCTGGTTCGTAACAAAGGCTGTTTTGGCTGCAACATGGGCTGCGGGCGGGTAACCAAGGTGCCGGCTGGAAAGTTCAAAGGGTACGGGGAAGGTCCAGAGTACGAAGCTACCTGGGCTTTGGGTTCCAACCTTGGAAATGACAATTTTGAAGCGATAGCTAAAATCAATTTCCTATGTAATGAAATGGGGATGGATCCTATCACCTTCGGCGGTACCATCGCCTGCGCTATGGAACTGTACGAAAAAGGTTATCTGGATGCAGGTACGGTGGGCTGGGATCTGGTCTGGGGTAACATGGACGCGGTCGTAGACCTGGCGGAAAAGACGGCTTTAAGGCAAGGGTTTGGCAACCAGTTGGCCGAAGGCTCCTACCGTTTGGCTGAGTCTTTTGGTCATCCTGAGTTTTCGATGACCGTGAAGAAACAGGAACTGCCTGCCTACGATCCACGGGCCTTGCAGGGGATCGGATTGAACTACGCTACCTCCAATCGCGGCGGCTGCCATGTGCGCGGGTATATGACTTCGGTGGAGGTGTTGGGTATTCCGGAGAAGCTGGACCCAGATACCACCGAAGGCAAAGCTGCTTGGACCAAGGCTTTTCAAGATATAACGGCTGTATGTGATTCTTCCGGTACCTGTTTGTTTGCTACCTTTGCCATAGGGATTCCGGAACTGACAGCCGAGATGCGAGCTGCAACCGGGGTTGATTACACGGAGGAATCTGTATTACTTGCAGGAGAGCGCATATGGAACCTGGAACGGCTGTTCAACCTCAAGGCCGGGTTTACCAGGCAGGACGATGTGTTGCCCAAACGACTCCTGGAAGAGCCGATGAAAGGTGGTCCTCATGCTGGACAGGTGGTAAGGCTCGAAGACATGCTTAAAGAATATTACGAACTCCGCGGCTGGGACGAAAACGGGGTGCCGACTCCGGCCAAGCTGGAGCAGTTAGGGTTAGCCTAGAAAGAAGCAGTGACGCTTATGAAGGTGCTGTTTTTTGCTACTCTGCGTAAAGTAACAGGTTGTACTGAAACCGAGGTCCACGGACCAGCTGATCTAGAGGGGGTTTTACGGGAACTCGGAGCGAGGTACGGTTCCGCGTTTAGAGAAAAGGTGTTTCCCGATGGTCAGTTAAGCCGCGATGTAATGGTGATGATAAATGGTCATGCGGTAGAACACTTAGGCGGGTCAAAAGCTGTTGTAAATGAGGATGACACTATTGCCATCTTCCCCCGGCTGGCCGGGGGCTAGATGGCAATACTTTTGTGGGACTGGGGGGATGAAGCAAACATGGGAGAAGAGACGCGCGAAAGGATCCGCGGTGACGTTCAGCCTATCATCGATAAATACCCGGCCGAAAAGAGGTATATTCTTCCTATTATGCAGGATGTTCAAAAGAGGTTTAACTACCTGCCCAAAGAGGCCCTGGAAATAGCTGCGGCTTACGTCGGTGCACCTGTAAGCCTGGTTTACAGCATGGCTACTTTTTACAAGGCTTTCAGCTTGGTGCCCAGGGGGCGGGTTCATTTCAGGATGTGTGACGGCACTGCTTGTCACATCAAGTCATCCCAGGTGATACTAGATGAAATCCACAAGTGTATAGGTATCAGGCCTGGGGAAACCACACCAGATGGCCAGTTTTCGCTGGAAACCGTCAACTGCTTGGGGGCATGTGCCTTGGCGCCGGTGCTGGTAGCCAATCAAAAAGTACATCCCAAAGTGACTCCGGCGGCAATGAGGGAAATCATAAAGCAGTATGGAGGGCTTGCCGATGGACCAACGAGCGATGCTTGAACCGAACATCAGGACAGTCTTGGTTTGTTGCGGGACCGGGTGCTTGGCCAACGGCAGCATGGACGTCTTCCGGGCGTTGCAGAAGCGGTTGGAGGCTGAAGGAGGCGAGTTTCAAGTCCGCACCTATACCAAGGCTACAGGCTGTAACGGCTGGTGCGAAAAAGGTCCTCTGGTGAAAATAGTGCCCGATGATATAACTTACTGTAACGTCAAGGCAAGTGACGTTCCAGCCATAGTGGATAAAACGCTGAAAAAAGGGGAAGTAGTGAAGAAGCTTCTTTACCGGGATCCTAAGACCAAGAAGTACTTCAAATCTCACCGGGAGATCAGCTTTTATACCAAGCAACTTAAAGTGGCTCTTCGCAATATCGGGGAGATAGATCCGGCGAATATCCAGGACTACATTGCCCGAGACGGGTACCAGGCTTTGGCAAAAGTGTTGAAAAGCATGAGTCCGGAGCAGGTCATCGACGAGGTTCAGCGCTCGGGCTTGCGCGGGCGGGGGGGAGCGGGTTTCCCAACCGGTCTTAAGTGGAAAGCCTGCGCTTCACAGGCGGCAGAACCGCGATATGTGGTATGTAACGGGGACGAAGGCGACCCCGGTGCTTTCATGGACCGCAGTATAATGGAAGGAGATCCGCACAGCGTTATCGAGGGCATGATCATCGGTGCTTACGCGGTGGGGGCCGCGGCCGGTTTTATCTACGTGCGAGACGAGTACGACCTGGCGGTGGTCAACCTAGGACGTGCCATCGAAGACGCGCGCAGGAGCGGTTATCTGGGAGACAACATTCTGGGGAGCGGGTTTTCTTTTGACATCGAAATAGTTCGGGGCGGTGGGGCCTTCGTCTGTGGCGAGGAAACGGCGCTCCTCGCTTCCATCGAGGGGAATGTTGGGGAGCCCCGGGACAAATACGTTTATCCGACGGAAAAAGGTCTATGGGGGCAGCCCACAGTCATCAACAACGTTGAGAGCTGGGCAAACGTGCCGGTAATAATTAACCGGGGAGCCGACGAGTGGGCCAGGGTAGGGACGGCGACGAGCAAGGGGACGAAGGTTTTTTCCTTGGTAGGCAAGGTTTATAACACCGGCTTGGTTGAGGTGCCCATGGGGACGACCTTGCGCGAGATAATCTTCGATATTGGCGGGGGTATACCCAACGGCCGCCAGTTCAAAGCGGTACAAACCGGAGGACCATCGGGAGGGTGCATCCCCGCCAGCCTCATCGACCTTCCGGTGGACTTCGACTCACTTACCAGCGTCGGTTCCATGATGGGATCCGGCGGCATGATTGTCATGGACGACCGGACCTGTATGGTGGAGGTAGCGAGGTATTACCTGAATTTTCTGGCCGGTGAATCCTGCGGCAAGTGCGTGCCTTGTCGAGAAGGGATTAGACGCATGCTGGAGATTTTGACGAGAATCTGCAACGCCCAGGGCCACCCCGAGGACCTGGAAATTCTGTCCAGCCTAGGTGAGACATTACAGGTCGCTTCTTTGTGCGGGCTAGGGAAAACTGCTCCTAACCCGGTTTTGTCTACACTGAGGTATTTTAGGGATGAGTATGTGGCGCATATCGTAGAAAAACGTTGCCCGGCCGGGGTCTGCCGATCCATGACCGAGTTTTACATCGACGCTTCCCTTTGTACCGGTTGCGGGCTGTGCAAGAAGAATTGCCCGGCTGATGCCATTTCCGGTGAGATCAAGGAAGTACACGTTATCGACCAGGACCGGTGCATCAAGTGCGGCGAGTGCATAAACAACTGTAAGTTCCAGGCAGTCAAGGTGAGGTAAGGGGGTAGGGATATGAGAATTAAGATTGACGGCATAGAACTCGAAGTC
The DNA here is from genome assembly GCF_013314835.1 of Syntrophothermus sp. Taxonomy (NCBI): domain Bacteria; kingdom Bacillati; phylum Bacillota; class Clostridia; order Eubacteriales; family Syntrophomonadaceae; genus Syntrophothermus; species Syntrophothermus sp. The sequence continues at coordinate 53,105 of NZ_JABUEX010000014.1, read as the reverse complement.
CAGCCAGGAGAGATACTGCTAAACGCTGCCCGAAGAGCAGGGATCACTATCCCGACCCTTTGCTACCATGAAGCTTTCGGAGGTCAGGGGCACTGCCGGATGTGCTTGGTCGAAGTAAGAAAAGGAGCCGAGGTGAAACTGGTTGCGTCCTGTACCTATCCCATCAACGAGGAGGTAGAGGTCAAGACCAGGACCCCGGTTGTGGAAAAGATCAGGCAGAATATCGTCATGCTCCTCTATAAAGAGGCTCCCGCCAGCGAAATCATGCAGAAAATGTATGTTGAGTACGGGTGCGAGGCCAACTTGCTCGAGCCTAATGAGGGAGAACGCTGCATTCTGTGCCGGCTGTGCGTCAAAGCCTGCGAGAAAATGGGGGCTAGCGCCATATCCGCCGTGTTTCGTGGTACCAGCAAGCGCATCGGGACTCCTTACGACGAGGCTTCAGCCGACTGCATCGGCTGCGCTGCCTGTGCCCAGATTTGCCCTGCGGGAGCCATCGAGGTTCGGGAAACGTCGGACACCCGTACTATCTGGCACCGGGATTTTGAGCTGGTGCGGTGTAAGGAATGCGGGAGAGTAGTGGGAACGAAGGAGCAGTTAGATTATCTTAGAAGCAAACTGGATAGGATTACTTCTGATTACGAAGTATGTGATGTCTGCCGTCGCCACCAAGCGGCTAAGCGGCTGAAGGATTACGTTCGACAATGAAGACGCTTGAAAAAACGGCCTGCACTGAAAAGTGCAGGCCGTTTTTTGTGTGCTCACGTATTTCGCTCCCTGACCATCGGCGGTTGTAGAATTCTTTTGGAGGGTTCTGCTAGTTAATTGAAATTATACCAAGAATTCAACGCAAGTATTGCCGGTTGATGTCGAGGAACTAGCCAACGGTCTGGATGAGTATGCGTCCCAGTGGGCAGAGCAAGCGGAGCTGCTGTGGGCAGAACGCGGCCTGTAAAAGGTTGGACGTTAACAGCGGCAACTCAGGTTAAGAACGATAGAGGGGTATTACCCCTCTATTGTCGTAAGACTAAAGACAATCACTGGGTAGAACTGGTAAAAAGTGGCGAGCCACGTTATGATGAAACGTTTCAAATTGCGGCGAAGCTGTGGATTGAAAACCACACCCCTTGCCCTATCGTACAGGGCAACTTTGGCTTGCTCGAGAACCAAGCTAGCCGCGTTCTCTTAGAAACCGGATAGTTGCACGAAGAATTATGTTGTCGAGCTCCAAACGCTCAATTTTTTCTTCCAACTCCTGAAGGCGCTTCTTGTAAGTGCTGAAGCTTATCCCGTAGCGCAGGGAGTCGCGCCCGGCTTGGAAAAACTGCTTTTTCCATGTCCGGAATTCATCCTGCTTTATTTGATGTTGGGCACAGAATTCGGAAAGGCTTTTTCCTGAGCTCAAAAATTGGAGTATGAGATCTACCTTTTGGTTGGCGGTGTACGCTTTTTGCTTTACGGTCATGCTGCTGTTCCTCCCGGGAGTAAGACAGGATAGTGGGAAAAGGGGGCTAAAGCCCTGTTGATTATGGCGAATCGCTGCGCACTTCGAGGGGTCTGCTAGAAACCCGATCGAATAAGTTAGCTATTCCCCCTTTACATTTACATTCCACACATAGGGTAATCTTCAGCAAAAATCGTGCCAAACTCCCCTGTTATGGCACGTTTCGAGATAGGAATGTACATGCGCTATCTTCGAGACGGTCCAGTATGCCCACCAGCTTGCAGAAACAATATGACCTGAAATGGGACAGAGAGACTCTCGTACAAGTGTCCACGTGTGACACACGCGTTCCGACAAATGGGCATGAAGTATTAGTAGCCAAAAGTGAAATGCGCTAAGTTTAGACTTTCTTTGACAGTTCTTCGGGTGACCATTGGCACGTATATTGCTTAACCGTTGGAAGAAGCAGTCTGATCGCTGAACGCACAAAATTGCAGCGTACATGGCCGAATGCCAGCAGAGGAGGTGGCACGTATGAAGGACTGGAAAATTTGGGACGGGACGGCGGTAAAGAAGATTACATCTGAAGAGATTGTGCACGATGACTGGGAGATTGGTGACGATGGGCAAGAGGAGAGAGAGGTAACCATACACGACCTTGACGGAATACTGAGATATTCAGTGGATATCCTTCGACTGAGCATCTACCTGTTGTTGGGTGCTCTCGTTGTAGCGCTTATATACATAATAGTCCCGTATCTATAAACGGGGACCAGGTTGATAGGAACGGAGTGATGTTATGAAATCGTATTTTAAACTTGCCAGGCACGAAGGGAACCGGATGCTATTTGACCTGGTTGAGATGTCTATCATATCCACCTACTGCGGGGAAGCTTTTCACCTACATGCCGAAGGAGTACGAGGAGCAGGGAAAACCACGATAATGCGGGCGGCCCGGGACATATTACCGAAGATTAGAAGGATTAAGAGCTGTATATATAACTGTGACCCGGAGAATCCGCACTGTCCAGTACACAGGCACCTAGGAACGGAAGAGATACGGTCTCTTGGGATAGAGGAAATACCGATGCCTTTTTTGGAGATATCGCATTCCGCCAAAGTGGGGACGGTAGCGGGGAGCATCGACTTGGCGAAGATAACTGACCAGGTCAAACCGCAGGCGGCTCTTTTGCCCGGCATCATACCGCAGGCGCACCGGGGGATACTTTTCATTGACGAGATAAACCGGTTGGCTGACACTTCACCGGAAATAACCGATATCCTGCTGGACGTAATGGGCAACAAGCCGGGCAGGCTACAGATCGAAGAAGCGGGCCTCCCAGTAGTAGAAATTCCCATCATGGTATCGGTGTGGGCGGCTTCCAACCCTGACGAGGAACCGGGGCCCCTGGAAGAGGTGCGGAGGCAGCTATCGGATCGATTTGACATGGTCTACTACATGGGAAGAGCGGCGTCGGTGGAAGTAGTCGCGCAAATGCTTTTGAATGCCCGGAAGGCCAAGACGGGAGTGGATGCGGAAGAAGTAAACTCGGCTAACGCCGAGTATCGCAAGAAGATAGTTGAGATGGCCAGGATGTACAAGGTAGCGGAGATGCCGGACTATCTCCGCGACTTTATCGCGCGGATGTATGTCAAGCACAACCTGGAGAGCCTGCGGGCTGTCGAATCTATCCAGCAAGGGGCCATTCTGTACAGTGTACTACACAAGCGAAAGCAGGTTAACATCAGTGACGTAATCAACATGGTTCCTCTGGCGCTCAAGCACCGGGTAGATGGTGATACCTTCCTCAAGATAACCAATAGCCTCAGTCACGAGTCTCCAAGGAAGAGGATACTGAACTTACTTGGAAAAAAACAGGAGGTGGAGAAGGCTGGCTCAGGAGGATAACATGATATCCATTGCCGTGATGTCAAACCGTTAAGAGCAAGCACAAGGGAATAAGTTTCAAGGAGGGTGAAACGCCAGTGACCTCAATGGTAGAAGACTTTTGCAATAAGCTTGAACAACTTAGGCATTTCTGTACAACTGGCATCTGTATATGGGTTACTGACACCGAGAAATTTGTGGGAATGGTCAAGGGGGAAGATTCACCGGGAGAGTTTTTTGGGGTAGGGGATCCTCTTCAGGAAGGCGGAGCGGCTGTAGAAGCATTGAGAACCAAGAAAGTGGTAAGCAAATTTGTTCCCCCTGAGGTGTATGGGGTTGAGGCCAATGTGATAGCGGTTCCTTTGTTCGAACCGGACAACCCGTACGAGCCTGTAGGTGTACTTGGGCTGTCCCGGAGCCGCAAGAACCAGGTAGCTATAGTCAATATTTCCGAGACGCTGTATGCTTCTATCGAGCAGTTAAACCTCGCCTCACAGGAGGTGGCTTCAGGCGCCGAAGAAGTCGCGGTGCAATCTCAGAACATTTCGAATCTAGCTAACCGGGTAAGTGACGCGGTCAATGAGGTCAAGGCGTTATTAAAGCGCGTTGGAGAAATCTCGCAAGAGACGAAACTTCTTGGAATTAATGCGCTTATAGAGGCTGCTCGCGCCGGAGAACAGGGACGGGGATTTGGCGTTGTCGCAGAGGAAATACGAAAGCTGGCGGACGGCGTCAGGCATCTCACCCAAGACATTAATCATACCCTGGTTAATGTTGAGGAACAGGTAAAAGATATGATTACCGCGGCTATTAAAGCCGGTGATTCTACTGCTCGCCAGGCGGCTTCCACCGAAGAGCTGTCCTCATCCCTCCAGGAGATTGAAGCAACCACCAATGGGTTACTAGATATTGCCAAACGGCTATAAAATACTTGCACGCATGCGTGCCGCGTTGTTAATGGAGTGTCCCGTGCTAGGACACAAATAGACGATATTAGGTGTACTGTTGTGGGACGCAGGCGGGTTTGCATACTTTTAAAATGGTGTTTCGAACAGAGGTTAAGAGAAAGACCGACGTATGGCAAGAGAATTGCATGCAGGACTGTATAAGCCAGGACTATTTCTAAGAAGAGTGTCTGCATAAATTACAAACGCTACGTTATACCGGGTTTTCCTGGCTAGGTCAGCTTTTCCTCCCGGAGTAGAGGTCGATCGTATCCATGCGGTAGATATTGACGGGTAATATTGTGAAATAGAAGGGGGTATGTATATAGCGTGATTTAGCTGGCAATGAAAAATATTCCGAAACTAGAGGAGGGGCGATTGTCTATGTTCAAAAAGATATTGGTAGCCATTGATGGCTCGGAACAATCAGTTAAGGCGGCCCGCGCTGCAATGGATATCGCGGGCAAGAGCGGTGGGGAGGTGCATTTGCTACATGTTGTCCGCCCACCTGCTTTCGATTACTCTGGTGTTGACTTCACAGGGTCCATGCTGCCGCCTGAGATTCCCGATTATTTGATAGATGAGTGGCACAAGGTTGGGCAACTTATCCTTGACAAGGCTCGTAAAGAGGTAGAATCGGAAGGCGTACAGACCACTGTTGAGGTTGGGATGGGGAATCCCGCGCAGGTAATCTGTGATACGGCAGAGAAGGGCAATTACGAGTTGATTGTTATGGGCAGGCGCGGTCTGGGAGGTCTAGGTGGGTTATTACTAGGAAGTGTCAGCAACCGGGTTCTGCAATTAGCTTCTTGTCCCGTACTTATCGTACATTAACAGATTTGTTTTCAGGTGGATCGAGATGCCGTCTTCGAGGAACGAAGACGGCTTTTTTATTTAACCAATTCTTTTTCTGAGTTTAGCAAGGAATCGCCCGCTTTGTGGCATTACGGGCCATAGTTGACAATGCCCGACTGTGTCGCTTTGAGACATCTCTATCCGCCAAGTATTGACAGCCCCGTAAAGTACGTACCTTGACGCGCGGGATGGGACTGGCAAGGACCTTGCATTAGATACAGTCACCTTGACAATTGGACAGGTACTTGCGGAAAAGAGTATGCGCGCACAGGGTTCCAAAACGTTGCTATATACAGTAGCTATTTGGGTAAAATGCGGCTCATTAATATGGCGGACAGATGAAACATGTTGACACAATCACTATGTATCAGAAAGAAACACATTCATAAGATTAGACTTTTGCGCGTGGAGACGATACACAGTATGCGGTTTGGTGTTAAACATAAGTAACGATTGGCACGCTTCTTGCACAAACCAAAAGCGACGATTTGTTTATAACATCAGAAAGGGGGCCGAGAGGGTTGGGCGGCAAAACGATGGACGAGATACAGGTTGGGGAAAAGGCTGCGTTCAGCAAGACAGTTAGTGAGACTGACGTTTACCTTTTTGCTGGTATCACGGGTGACATGAACCCGGTACATGTCAACCGTGAATTCGCCGCGGAGACCCCATTTCGGAAACCCATAGCCCACGGCGTTCTCGGGTTAGGTTTAATCTCCAATGTCCTGGGTACCCAGTTGCCGGGGCCGGGGTCCATTTATGTGCAACAGTCTATAAAGTTTACCAAACCTGTATACGTTGGAGACACTATCACCGCGATGGTGGAGGTGATAGAAAAGGATGCTCAAAGGAATAAAGTTCGCTTGAGAACCTGGTGCCAAAACCAGGATGGCGTCATTGTCATGGATGGTGAAGCCCTAATGATGCCGAGAAAGGAGGTGAGTCGTGTAGATGGAGGACAAGCAAAAGTCTGTTAAGTGTAGCATTGATGACCAGGGTATAGCAATCGTAACTATTAATCGGCCGCATGCCCTGAATGCCCTTAACCGCGAGGTCTTCACAGAACTTGGCAAAGTGTTCGACGAACTGAGGGACAACCCTCGCGCTAGAGTGGTTGTCCTAACCGGCGAAGGACAAAAGGCTTTTGCGGCCGGCTCAGACATTACCGAGATGAAAGAGTGTTCAGTGTTGGAGGCCAGAGAGTTCGCCATGCTGGCTAACCGAACACAAGGGAAAATTGAGACTTTTCCCAAGCCAGTTATCGCGGCCGTTAATGGCTTTGCGTTAGGTGGGGGCTGCGAGGTAGCCATGGCATGCGATATAAGAATTGCTTCTTCGAATGCCAAGTTCGGCCAACCGGAAATCAATCTAGGGATAATTCCTGGTGGTGGTGGCACGCAGAGGTTGGCGCGGTTAGTCGGGATGGGAAGAGCCAAAGAACTCGTGTATTCCGGAGGGATAATTGACGCGCAACGAGCTTATGAGATAGGTCTTGTCAACAAAGTCGTACCAGCAGAAGCATTAATGTCGGAAGCTTTGGGGCTAGCAGCTAAAATCGCCAGCAAGTCCATGCCCGTTTTGATGTTAGCAAAGGTTGCCTTTAATCATGGCTTTAGTATGGACTTGGACAAGGCGCTGCAGTTTGAGATCGAATGTTTTGCTGAGTGCTTTGGTACGGACGACCACACTGAAGGCATGTCCGCGTTTATAGAGCGACGCGAACCCGCATTCAAGGACAAATAAGTTGAGAAAGGAGACTGACTATGGAAGTAAAGAACATCGGCGTCATCGGTGCTGGTGCTATGGGTAGCGGAATAGCGCAAGTAAGCGCTGTAGCTGGCTACAACGTGGTCCTGCAGGACATCTACAGCACTGCCCTTGACAAAGCCAAGAGTACTATTGAGAAAAGCTTGGGGAAATTGGTTAGCAAAGGGAAATTGAGTGAGGCGGACATGAAGGCCGCCATGGAGCGCATCACGTTTACCACGGTGCTTGAGGAAGCCTGCCGAGATGCTGAACTGATTATCGAGTGCGTATTTGAGAATCTTGAACTCAAGCAGAAAATGTTCCAAGAATTCGAGAAGCTGTGCAAACCCGAGGCTATCCTTGGCACCAATACGTCTGCTCTGCCTATCACGGAGATTGCCAGCGTAACCAAGCGAGGAGACAAGGTTATAGGCATTCATTTTATGAATCCGGTGCCTCTTATGAAAGGTGTAGAGATCATTCGCGGGCAGCTCACGTCAGATGAAACCATGGGAACCACTCTGGAATACATCAAGAAGATTGGGAAAGAACCAGCTATTGCTGTAGACTACGCAGGCTTCATCGTCAGCCGGTTGCTAGACGTACTCATGAACGAGGCCGTAAAGCTGGTGGAAGAAGGCAACAAACCTGAAGAAATTGATAAAGCTATGGAGCTTTGCGCAGGCCATCCGATGGGGCCTTGTAAGTTGCTGGACTTGGTGGGAGCCGAAATAGCCATGCATGGCATGGAGACGATGGAACGAGATTTTGGCCCTAAATACAAACCGCATCCTCTGCTAAAGAAGAGAGTCCTGGCCGGCTTGCTGGGCGTAAAAACCGGCAAGGGATTCTATGAGTATTAAGCGCTATATGTCGTAATGAAGGGGGGTAACCGAATGAGAAACGTCAAGGAGTTGTTTGACCTGTCCGGTCAGGTGGCTATTGTTACCGGAGGAGCGGCAGGGATAGGAGTTCAAATGGCCTACGCGCTGGGAGAGGCCGGGGCCAACCTAGTCATAGCTGCCCGCAAGCTCGACCGCTGTGAAGAAGCAGCCCAACGGATGGAAAAGGAACTAGGGGTCAAGGTGATGCCGGCCCGGTGTGACGTTAGTAAGGCCGAAGAAATTGATCTTCTTTATGAGCAGGTCATGAAAGAATTCGGGCGAGTGGATATTTTGGTAAATAATTCTGGAGCCACGTGGGGGGCCCCATCCTTGGATTACCCGATCGATGGTTGGAACAAGGTCATTAATACAAATGTGACCGGTTCGTGGCTTATGTGCCAGAAAGCAGGTCAAATCATGGCCAAGCAAATGTATGGAAGAATAATTAATCTGGCTTCCCTGGCAGCATTTGTAGGCGCCAAGGCTGAAATTATGGACGCGGTGGCGTATCAAGCCAGTAAAGCGGCCATCGCTGGCCTGACTAAGGATCTGGCAGTCAAGTGGGCCAAGTACAACATCACCGTTAACGCGCTTGCCCCTGGATGGTTCCCTACCAAAATGACCCAGGGGACGTTGGACAAGAGCGAGCAACTCATGTTAGAGTACATCCCCATGGGCCGTTTTGGTGGCGATGATGAATTGAAGGCTGCCACCCTGTTTCTCGCTTCTCCCGGGGCAAGCTACTGCACAGGCGTGGTGTTAAGCGTCGACGGTGGCTGGGTGGCGATGTAACCTGGAGCCCTCCTTCCAAAGAGATGGGGTATCAAAGTTGTCATTCCCGTTAAGGGATGGTTCTAACGCTGGTACCCCACCCTCCCCTTATCTCATATGTGGGGTTGGTGTTTATTATAACCCTTTTAGCAACGTTTCGAAAGGAGATGGAAGTGAATGAGTTTTAAGAAGAGCAAGGACGACCTAGTATGTGTATCAGCGGTAAGGACTCCGTTCGGTCGTTTTGGCGGGTCAATGCGGGACATCGATATCTATGACCTGGGTGCCATTGCCATGAAGAACGCCCTGGAACGGATAAAAATGGACCCGGAGTTGATCGACGAAGTCTGGTGGGGGTGTGGCGATACCACTAACTGTAAGGACCCCTACACCCCGGTTGTTGCTCGGCAAAGCATGTTGAAGGCCGGCATTCCGCCGGAAAAGCCGTCTGTAACATTTGACCAAGCTTGTATCTCTGGAATGGATGCAGTGAAATATGGGTGCCGTAGTATACAACTGGGCGAAGCCGAGGTAGTCATGACTGGTGGTGCTACCAGCTTTAGTACGGTTCCGTTTCTTCTCCGCGGCATACGGTGGGAAGGAAAACGTCACACGTCATTTCTAGTGGAGGATCCCATAATTCCTCTAGGATACAAGGATTACGCTCCGGTGGCAGTTGACTCTGGGGACGTAGCTGTTGAATACGGAGTATCCAGAGAGGAACAGGATGAGTTCGCAGTGGCCAGTCACGTTAAGTACGGCAAGGCCTACGAACGGGGTTTCTTCAAGCAGGAAATGGTTCCGCTGGAATTGGTCAAGAAGGATAAGAAAGGGAATGTAGTGTCTAAAAAGGTTTTGGAGATTGACGAGCAATATCGCCCTGACGTCAAAATTGAAGAACTAGCCAGGTTAAAGCCTATATTTGGCAATCCTACGGTAACGGCGGGTAACGCCCCGGGCATGAACGACGGGGCTTGCGCACAAATCTTCATGAAGCGGGAAAAGGCCGAACAGTTAGGGCTGGACGTCCTGTATACAGTGGTAGCCATGTCGTCAATAGCGCTTCAACCCCGGATTATGCCCGTATCCCCGGCATTTGCGATCAAAAAGTGCTTGGACGTGACCGGGTTAACCATCGACGATATGAAGTTCATCGAGATTAACGAGGCCTTTGCTTGCGTTCCACTGGTGGCAACAAAACTCCTGTCCAACCAGAGGTTCCTGACTAGCGACTACAACGAGATGGTTAAGGAAGCGTCGACCAAGCCCATCCTAGATAACGACGATAGCAAGTACCAGGAATTGAAGAGCAAGCTAAATGTCAACGGCAGTGCCATTGCGGTGGGGCATGCTAATACGGCCAGTGGTTCACGCATCATGATGACTGCTGCCTATAACTTGAAGGAAAACGGGGGCGGCTACGCTGCGTGTGCAATATGCGGCGGGCTGACTCAAGGAGCAGGTTGCATAATCTGGGTTGAATAACGACCTCATCCATAGCCCTGCGGAAGGTGGGGGCCTCCTTTTTGGGGGCCACCAGCCTTCCCGATTAGACGAAAGCCTGAAAAGGGAGGAGGAAGACCTGTGGCCAAGACCAAGATCCTTGAAGGAATAAAGGTAGTTGACTTTACTAGGGTGTATACCGGTCCGTTTGCGGGACAGATTCTTGCAGACATGGGTGCCGAAATTATAAAGATCGAGGATACCGGCCCTAACACCAATGAGCGCAGCTGGCCGCCCTTCGCACCCGGGACGGAGGAAAGCACGTATTTCATCGGGCTTAATCGGGGGAAGAAGAGTATAGAGCTGAACTTGAAGTACGAAAAAGCTCGCGAGATAGCATTTAAATTCATTGCCGAGGCTGATGTGGTGATGGAGAATTTTGCTCCCGGGGTAGCAGACAAGCTGGGAATAGGTTATGCAGCATGCAAGGCCGTGAAGCCAGATATTATATACACGTCTACTTCAGCGTTTGGTCAATATGGTCCTCTAAGCAGGCTCCCCGGGTACGACATGTTAGCCCAGGCGATGGGTGGGTTGATGAGTATTACGGGATACCCTGACATGCCGCTGCGGGTGGGCTCGTCTATTGGCGATGTAATTGCAGGTCTATACTGCTGCATCGGAATCCTAGGAGCTCTTCACTACCGCAGTCTGACCGGGGAGGGGCAGCACATCGATATCGCTTTGGTAGACTGTATCTTTACCTGTCTGGAAAACGCCGTACCGGCCTATACCATATGTGGCCGGGTCCCGCAACGCATGGGGAGCCGGCACCCGGATGGGGGACCCTATGACGTTTATGTCTGCAAAGACGGGTTTGTAGGAGTAGTAGCGTCCAATGAAAAGCTGTGGGGTAACATGTGCCGGGCTATGGGACGTCCGGAACTTGCTACCGACCCCAAATTTAACAGTAATGCCGCCCGACTGGAAAACATCGAGGAAATGACGGCTATCATCAATGACTGGATGGCTAATTATACGATGGATGAAGTGGTGAAGATACTAAGGGACGCCAGGGTGGCGGTGGCGCCGATTCTGGATGTACCGCAAATTGTAGAAAGCGAAAATACTAAAGCCCGGAACATGCTAGTTGAGTATGAACATGCTACAGCTGGAAAAGTGAAAGTGCCTGGGAATCCTATTAAATTCGGGGCATACGAAGCAATAGCGGAGCTGCCTCCGCCGTTTAAGGGGCAGCACACGAAGGAGCTGCTTCTACAATTAGGCTACAGTGAAGCGGACATAGAGCAGATGCTGAAAGACGGTGTCATTGGTGACGGGTTCATTACCAGAAAGAAATGAGAATTCGTGGAAAGGTATTCATTAACGGAGGTGGCTGTTTTGATCAGCTTTGAACTTACTGACGAACAAAAAGAAATGCAGGCATTGGCCCGCAAGTTTACCAGGAATGAAATAATTCCGGTGGCGGCCGAATTAGACCGCAAGAGTGAAATGCCGTGGGACATCATAAAGAAGGCTTTCGAAATCGGTCTGTGGAATTTCAACCTCCCCGCCAAGTATGGCGGTCTAGAACTGGACCATGTAACCGAGGCAATCCTCGTAGAAGAAATTGCCTATGGATGTCTTGGAGTCAGTGGAGCCTGGGATGGGAACACCCTCGCGCTCACCCCTATCCTCATTGCTGGCACGGAGGAGCAACAGGACCGGTGGTTGCCGCAGTTTGGAGAGGCTCCGGTCTTAGCAGCGTTTTGCCTAACCGAGCCCAACGCTGGGTCTGACGCTTCGAGTATGAACACCTTCGCGAGAAAGGTGGGTGACGAGTACATTCTGACCGGTACTAAGTGCTTCATTACCCACGGGGGAATCGCCAACATGTACACTGTCTTCGCGAAAACTGACCGGTCTGTCAAAGGGACTAAGGGGATCAGCGCGTTCCTGGTGCCTGGAGATGCCCCGGGCCTTTCCATGGGTAAAGTGGAGGACAAGATGGGCGACCGGGCGTCCCATATTGCCGAGGTCATTTTTGATGAAGTGCGGGTACCTGCTAGAGACCTTCTCGGTAAAGAAGGAGAAGGATTTAAGATCGCTATGCAAACGCTGGACAGAACCAGGATGAGCATCGGTGCAGCGGCGGTCGGGGTTGCGCGAAGAGCATACGAGGAAGCACTGAACTACGCCAAGCAAAGGGTTCAATTTGGTAAGCCCATCGCCAGCCAGCAGGCTATCGCCTTCATGCTCGCGGATATGGCAACGGAAATCGAGGCCGCCCGTGCTTTGGTCTGGAAGGCGGCTTGGGAGATTGATCACGGCAACCCGGATCCGAAGCTGGGAGCCATGGCTAAGTTGTACGCAGGTGACGTGGCGATGAAGGTCGCAGTAGACGCGGTACAGGTCCTTGGCGGGTATGGATACATGAAAGAATACCCGGTGGAGAAGCTGATGCGAGATGCAAAGATTCTTCAGATATACGAGGGGACCCAGCAGATACAAAGGGTAGTTATCTCGGGTAGAATACTTGCCTAGATCGTTATCACAGCGTGAGGTATTCAAAGGCCCCAAAAATACGGTAATCGGTACGGCCTAGCGGCGGAGCTGTAACCGCCCGTTGGGCTGTACTGAGATACAGGGAGCGGGAAGGGAGGGGGGACATAGGTTGGTAAAAGCACAAAGGGTTCTGCAAGAATCAACTTGGTAAGGAGGAGATGGTGCAGTGGAAGGTGCGTACGGTCAAAGGTATATTCCTATTCCCGATGAGCATGCTCCGTTAAAAGCTATCCAGGTTGTAGTTTGGATTTTCGCGTGGATAGCCCTCATCCTGGACGTTATGGACTGGCAGCTCGTGTCAGTATCCGCCACCGCGATGATGGCCGACCTAAAGATTCCGGCGGCTTCTTTAGGGTTGGTTCTTGGGTTTCCTCTGCTCGGTGCGGGAATCGGTGGCTTGTTGTCTGGCTGGTTGTCCGACAAGTTTGGCAGGGTAAACGTGATGTTTTACTGCCTGTTATGGTATTCAATCTTCACAGTCTGTTTCGCTTTTGCAAACTCCCTAGGTATGATGCTGTTTCTAAGGCTAATGGTTGGTATCGGGTTGGGGGCCCAATGGGGCGTGGGTAATACCCTGGTTGCCGAGATTATGCCGGCTCGCCTTCGGATCATGTGTTCGGCAGTGATTCAAACGGGTTTTGCTTTTGGTCCGATGTTGGCGGCGCAGCTTGCTAAAGTGGTAATCCCCAGCTACGGCTGGAGGCCTTTGTTCTATTTCGGAGCTATTGGCATTGTCATTGCTATTCTTGCTAAGATAGTAATTCCCGAGCCTGAAGCTTGGCTGAAGAAAAGACACGAAGCCCACCAGGGGCTGGTCAAACTTGGAAATATTGCCCAGCTCTTCTCTCCTGAACTACGCCGGCGTACCATATGTGCGTTCGGTTTAGTGTGGTTTACACTACTGGCCTACTGGGGTTCAATGAGTTGGATACCCAACTGGCTCGCCACTGACAGAGGGTTAGATATTGTTAAGGCTATGAACTACCTGTTAGTGTTGAACTGTGGCGGCGTCGTAGGTTACATCGTCTTTGCCTTTATTGCCGACAGGTGGGGACGGAAGCCGCCCGCCTATTTCGCCCTCGCAGCATCCTTCGTGGCAGTGTTGATATTTGTATCCATTAAGAGCGGCTCAACACTGCTAGCATTTGCACCGATATATGCTTTTATCACCTATCCGATATTTGGCATGTACGGCGGCTACATGTCTGAGCTCTTCCCGACTGAGGTTCGGGCTACGGCGGTGAATGGCATCTACAACTTGGCTCGGATGACGTCATTCTTTATGCCTTATATTATGGGTGCTATCGCTGCCGCCACTTCAATGACCGTGGCCATAGGATTTACGGCGGTTTTGTACCTGTGTTCGTTGGTGCCCCTTGCTCTCCTTCCAGAGACTATCAAAAAGGTGGGACAACGGGCGGTATCGTCTGGCGCAGGCGCTTAGCGGAAAAGATTGTAGAGTGTGGCCTGTAGCAGTGTGCTGGGGCCACACTCTACACTGTGACAACACACGGGTCCTCCCAAAGGCCGGAAACAAGGATGTGGCAATGGGGGGTGTGAGCCCTGGTCTTAAGTCGGGAAAAGGACTGCACAGCCAATCATACGGGTTATGGCGTCGCTTGGTGGTGATAATATGGTGAAGTCAAAACCTAAGTGGAAGAATGTTGTTAATTCATGGACGTACAGGATCGCGGCTGGGATTATAGCTGTGGGAGTGACCTCAACCTTCTATTCAAATTTCCCAGCAGGTAATGTACCTTTGGTGGATAGTCTCATTTACTGGTCTATTTACTTAGTATGCATGGCAGTGATGTTGTTTATGGCGTTCGTGGTAGTCAGAAGACAGATGTAGGACCGCAAAGATGGAAATTAAAGATGGCTGAACGGTTGTGTTTCTTCTCCCATTGGTATCTTATGGGCTAATAAGCATAAGGATAAACCGTTTGGGATAAGTTGTCAATTTACTTCCCCTGAATAGCTAAAGACTCTAGCGCCCACATTACGGAACCGTGCGCTCCCATGCAATCGTTCAGCCTGTCTTTTATATAAGTAGCAGGTTTTGGCAATATATAGGTATTTGGCGAGATTCGCAAAAAAGTGAGTTCATATGCTGCAGTTTCTTGTTCCGGCTGGGCTATCAGGTGGGTACTCGTAGCCTTTCCGTTGTAGTAGTTTAATGTCGAAAACAGAAGCATGCTATAATGGGACTAGGCGGAATGTGTCTGTGCGGCCGAAATAATTCGCATGATGGGGGGGTTGTTGAGGAATTCTGGAAAGGAGGGAGAATAGACGGATGCACGGGGACAAAAAGGAAATGATTCGTATCTGGAAGGTGTTGCGGGAAAAGGGGGAGTGTGAGGGAATTATAGTATCCCAGGAGATACGGGATTCCTGGGCCAGGAGCCGGGCTTATGGGGTAGACCCGTTTAAACGCAAGAATCATCATGTCCTTAGTGCAGAAGAGTTGGAGAAAAGGCGCATAAAAAACCGGGCACTACTCGAAGAGGCTACGGTGAGCATGCAGAACCTGTTCAAGTTCACTGAAGGTTCAGGGTTTGCTTTTACACTGGCGGATGGCGACGGGTACCTCCTCAAAAGGATAGGCGACAAGTGGGAACTGGAATTCACAGCCGGGGCCAACTTTAGCGAAGGAGCGAACTGGTCGGAGCAAGTCATGGGTACTAATGCAGTGGGGTTGGCACTGGCCCTGGGCAAACCGGTGCAGGTATTCGGCTACGAACATTACTGCCTGTGTGCGACCATAACTATAACTACCTGTTCGGCCTCGCCCATATTTGACAGTGATGGTAACGTTATCGGGGTGCTTGACATCACGGGTCCGTTTGAGCTTGTCAACCGTCATACATTGGGAATGGCTGTAGCCGCAGCGAGGTCTATAGAGAGGCAGCTTGCCTTGTGCCAGGCTTACCAGGAGAGTGAGATGGCCAACATGTATAAGAGCATTATCATGGACTCTATGTCGGACGGAGTTATAACCTTGGACCGAGAGGGAAGAGTGACGCATATGAATGGCCTGGCAGCCCGAATGTTGAGCCTCGATCCCCGGACGGCACTGGGGAAGAGGTTGTGCGCCCTAGTTCCATCGGGAAACCGGCTATTCTTAGCCAAGCTGGCCGATAACAAAAAACTGTGCAGCGAACCGTTGATTCTGCGCAAAACGGATGAAACAGTCAAGCTGGCGGTCAGTTGTACACCCTTGGTGGATCGCAATGACCAGGTACTTGGGAAGGTCGTTATTCTTCAAGCCATGCAGCAGTACAGGCGACTGATAAAACGGGTAGCAGGAGCACGGGCGAAGATCACGTTTGATGACATCGTTGGGAGCAGTAGCAATTTTAAAAGTGCGGTAAAGCAGGCAGAAAGGGCGGCTACCTCTGATTCACATGTGTTGCTACTGGGAGAAAGCGGAACAGGGAAGGATTTGCTTGCTCAAGCCATTCACAATGCGAGTAGCCGAGCGGGTGAGCCGTTTTTTGCTATAAATTGTGCTGCTCTACCCAGAGAACTCATTAGCAGTGAATTGTTTGGATATGAAGAAGGCGCCTTTACGGGAGCTCGCAAAGGAGGCAACCCAGGGAAATTTGAACTCGCGGACCAGGGTACGGTCTTTTTGGATGAAATTGGAGAAATGGCGCTAGATCTTCAGGCATCGTTGCTACGGGTGCTGGAGGAAGGTACTGTTGTCCGATTGGGGGGAACGGAGGTAATTCCTGTTAACGTGCGGGTAATTGCAGCCACTAATAAGAATCTTATGGATGAGGTAAGGAAAGGCCGCTTTCGACTGGACCTTTACTATCGCCTTGGCGTAATTGTTATACAGATACCTCCGTTGAGAGAAAGAAAAGGAGATATTCCGGAACTTGTCGAGCATTTTATGAAGACCATAGGTCCGCGGATGGGAAAGAAAGTTGCCGGAATTGAGGACAGAGCTATGGATGTGCTTCTAGGGTATGACTGGCCTGGTAACGTCAGGGAACTGAGCAATGTAATAGAACGGGCAATTAGTATGATGCTTGGAGAGGTAATAACAGTAGATGTTCTGCCCTTCGATATAATCCAAAGTCAAGAAGGGTATATTCCTGTATGGGAAAAGACGCCTTCCCGGGATAACGTAGAAGAGCAACTCATAAGAAACTACCTGCGGAAGTTTAAAGATAATAAGAGTCGTGTCGCCAAAGAACTTGGGATATCGAGGAGTAGCCTGTATCGAAAAATGCAAAAGTACAGTATTGTATGAAGTTGCAACTCTCTAGTTACATTGGGGAAATTATTATCTGCGTTTGCTGCGACTGTGACGGTCGCAGTTTTTATTTGGGTCGAAATTCCCGGTAATTCTATGGAAGCCTGTACCGCCTCAATGTAAGCCGTAATCCGCCGTCGCCTGCCTATTATATACGGTCAGGATGTTTTCGTAAGCTAAGAGGGCTGCAGACATGCTCCCGGACAAAACCCGGAGAACGTAAATCTCAGGTAATGGACAACAAGTTTATATCTCCAACTTCCACCCCTTCATGTCACACAGGAAGCTCCTTCCAAGCGCGTTGCTTATAAACACGCCGCAAGAAGAGTCGTAATCTGCAACATTGTTGCTATTATGGCCCTGCATGTTCCCTAGCCCTTACATTTATACGATAGACAGGCCGGACTTCTTCCTCAAATGTGTAAGAGGTGCGCATTGTTTGCTCCATACAAATCACTGACGCTGGTGGGAGAGAAGGGCAAACACGGCACCCCGCATAATTATCCCTTCCATGAGACCCGACTATGAGGCTATTGCCCGTTCGGTTCCATCACAGTGCAAAAGACCGTATTGTACGGCACGTGCAGTAAATCCGAACACCGTACAATAGCCTGGGTGTCCCATCTCGGGTCACTGACCCTAATTAAATGTACCGGATCGTATCCGGTAGCACTTTTAGCAGCTTAAAATTTACCTTCGAACCGAGGGTATAACCCTGATATGTCGTGTTCGGCATGATTCTTGCTACGACCTGCCAGCAGAGCACACTGCTTTTTTTGCTTTGCGTGAGGGCGATGTGGGGTATGAAGAGTGGTGGTCACTAAGACAAGCGGAACAAGAGACATGGTTTTTTTAGTTCAATCAGCGATCACGGATAACAAGGGAGGAAGACAATGTCATACGTTATTACAGATGAGTGTGTTGCTTGTGGTGTTTGTGTGGATGAGTGTCCTGTTGGGGCTATAACAGAGCATGAAGACAAGTACATTATTGACCCCGAACTGTGTACGGAGTGTGGTTCCTGTGTCGACGCCTGTCCTACGGGAGCTCCGAAGCTTCCGGGTGAATAAGACTGACTCATCCGTGCTGGTGCTTCGCGCAAATTAGTTAGGTGCTGGGTGTATGTACCACCTATGTACTCGCGAAGATACTATGCCAACGGCTGAGTGTTTCAGCTTGATCCGGGAGACCTCCATCCGAAATATGCATTTAGGTTTGTGCCTTTGCTATGTTGTTATGCCTCTTGTTCCGCATAACAACTCATAAGTGCCCGTAAGGTACGTTTGGGCTTGGCGTTTGAGTCCCATGCGGGAGTTGTTTCAGGTCCTATAACGCGTTTCGTGCTTGGTCCAGAACCTACCTAAAGTAATGGAGAAAACTCATAACGTCGTGAATATTTACCACCTGGAATCTAATTGTGTCAGAGTGTGGCACGAAAGTTGCATTAAGCGTACCGTAGCAAGTGCTATGTAGGGGTGGGCCGAGTGCAGGTAGTTATTGTTTACAAGAATGACTGCCGGGCTACTTTGCTGGCAAGGGACTTACATGCCCGGCTGTCCTGCACCAAAGGGGTTGATGTCACCGTTCTCACAAGCCAAGACCTGCCAAACTACAATTACGGGGCGGAAGTAGTCTTTGTGCTCGGAGGAGATGGGACCGTACTGAGGGCTGCTCGGCATTTCAGCCGGCTGGGCGCTCCCATACTGGGTGTTAATTTGGGGAAAATCGGGTTTCTGAGCAGTGTGGAACCGGAAGAAGTCATGGCTTCCCTGGACAAAATTCTAAGGCAGGAGTATGTCCTGGAAGAAAGGCTCATGCTGCAAGCCGTGGTTATTAAAAACAAAAAAGCACTATTAAGGGCGGTAGCCCTCAACGACGTGGTTATCAGGTCTGCTACGCCGCATATCGTTACTCTAAACTTGCAGCTCAATGGTAAGACTCTCGTTAGTTACCGAGGCGACGGAGTTATTTGTGCAACTCCTACGGGGTCTACTGGGTATTCGTTGTCGGCAGGGGGGCCTATCTTAAGTACATCCGTGGCAGCGATTGTAATTACACCTATTAGCCCCCAGTTTGGCAGTGCTAGGTCCCTCGTGGTCGGCGCCGATTCGCGCCTCGAGTTTGTAGTTGACTCTGACCGGAAGATTACCCTGTCCATCGACGGAGAAGAAACCATATTTCTTGCTAGCAACGACAAGATTCTGGTTGAGCGAGCCAGTGAGGTGGCCCGCTTTATCCAACTCAAACCGGTGGTTGGCCAGCTTACAAAACTATGGCAGCGTATGGGTAGTGTAGAAGAAACCCTCCGGTTAGTGTCTCATAATCAAACACCATGAACCGTGTTCCATATGTCTCGGAACGGTACACGGGCGTGAAGGTTAGAAGGATTCCGACCGACAGGACTAAAACACAAGAGCAATCAAAGTACGCGTAGAAGGAGAAATATGCTCGATTCCTTTACGTTTCTGGAGGGCAAAGGAGGTGTTACTGTTATACGGATATGGTTGATAACTCCTTGTTTCATTTCACCATTACATGTGACGAATGGAGGGTTGTAAGATGTACGCAATAGTGTTCAGGGAGGAACTGGCACCAAAGATCAAGCTATTTAAAATCGAGGCGCCGGAAGTCGCACGTAAGGCCCGGCCCGGCCAGTTCATTATACTACGGATTGACGAGGAAGGAGAAAGAATACCTCTTACCATTGCCGATTACGACACCAATGCCGGCACGATCACCCTCATATTCCAGGAAGTGGGCAAGACTACCGAATTGCTGGGTGAACTTCGGGAAGGCGACAGCATCCTTGATTTCGTAGGTCCCTTAGGGTGCCCGTCCGAGATAGAAAACTTTGGCACGGTGGTATGTGTAGGGGGTGGAGTGGGAGTAGCCCCGGTATACCCCATCGCCCGGGCCCTGAAAGAAGCCGGGAACCGGGTGGTATCCATAATCGGTGCGCGTACCCGGGACATGCTTATTTGGGAAAACGAGATGCGGCAGATAAGTTCCGAACTGTACGTGGCCACAGATGATGGGACCGCTGGCCGTAAAGGATTTGTAACCGATGTGCTGGTTGACGTGCTGGCCCGGAAAAAAGTGGACAAGGTAGTGGCTATCGGCCCGGTCGTCATGATGCAGGCTGTATGCCGTGTTACCCCGGAAACGGTCCCGGTAACGGTAAGCCTTAACCCGATAATGGTAGACGGGACCGGTATGTGCGGGGCATGCAGGGTTGAAGTAGGGGATGCCACCAGGTTCGCTTGCGTGGACGGACCCGAATTCGACGGCCACCAGGTGAATTGGGAATTGGTACTGCAGCGTTCAAGGATGTTTGTTGAAGAGGAACGATTAGCGATGCAGAGTTTTCACCGTAAAGGGGGATGCAAATGTCAGAAGTAAGAAGAAAGATTATTCCTACCAAGCACCCTATGCCCCACCAGGATGCGAAAGAACGCTGCCACAACTTCAATGAGGTGGCACTGGGGTATGACGAAGACACTGCAGTAGCAGAAGCCCAGCGTTGTATCCAGTGTAAGAACAGTCCTTGTATGGAAGGCTGCCCGGTAGAAATCAATATTCCGGCCTTCATAAAAAAGATAACTGAGCGGGATTTCGCGGGGGCCATAAGCATCATTAAGGAGAAAAACAATCTGCCCGCCATTTGTGGAAGAGTGTGCCCTCAAGAAAACCAGTGCGAGAAAAAATGCACTGTTGGCAAGAAGCACGAACCGGTAGCCATCGGAAGATTGGAACGATTTGTGGCTGATTGGGAGATGGCGCACGGAAGCCGGTCTGTGAAGAAGGCAAAATCCAATGGCAAGAAGGTAGCTATAGTGGGATCAGGACCATCAGGACTTACGGCAGCGGCAGATCTCGCCCTTATGGGTTACAAGGTAACTGTTTTTGAAGCCTTGCATATGCCGGGAGGTGTACTTGTCTACGGGATTCCCGAGTTTCGGTTGCCCAAATCCATAGTAGCCCGGGAGATAGCCAGTATCGTCGAGCTGGGCGTGGAAATCAAAACCAACTATGTGGTAGGTAAACTGGGTACCATAGACGAGCTCTTGCAGGAAGGATATGATGCTGTGTACATTGGAACGGGTGCGGGTTTGCCATCCTTCATGAACATTCCAGGAGAAAACCTAAATGGAGTCTATTCGGCGAACGAATTCTTGACCCGCAACAATCTGATGAAAGCCTACAGATTCCCTGAATACCTAACTCCCATAAGAGTAGGAAAACGAGTAGCGGTTATTGGGGGAGGAAATGTAGCAATGGATGCAGCCCGTACAGCTCTTCGTTTGGGGGCGGAATCATATATTGTCTACCGTCGTTCCTTCGAAGAAATGCCTGCTCGCCGTGAAGAAATCGAACACGCCCGCGAGGAAGGAGTGCACTTTGAGATTCTCACAAGTCCTGTAGAAATTAAAGGAAATGAAGAGGGAAGGGTAACATCCATGGTATGTCAGAGATATGAACTGGGAGAGCCGGACGAGTCGGGACGGAGAAGCCCCATACCAATAAAGGGTTCGGAATACGAGATGCAAGTAGACACAGTAATAATGGCTATCGGGCAGGGACCCAATCCCTTGATACAGCAAACAACCCCAAACCTGAAAACAAATAAGAGGGGGAATATAGTAGTTGATGAGACCACGGGGCAGACTTCCATTCCAGGGGTTTTTGCAGGCGGGGACATAGTCACCGGGGCAGCTACTGTTATTTTAGCGATGGGGGCAGGGAAAAGAGCTGCTAGAGCTATACACGAGTACATTCAGAGCAAAGGATAAGGAAAAGAGGCAGACTGGTGAATTCATCGAGTGGGGAGGATGGTGAGTTGAGTCCGCATGACTGTCTATACAGGGCCAGAGTTTAAATGATATTGGCCCAAAGCCCCAGAGCGGACGTGGCTCTGGTAGCTCATTACGATTCTCCCCCTTTTATCGTCATTATTGTTGATGCAGTGGTTTTTACAAAAATGGCCAATTGAGGAATTTTACCAACGAGAAAGAGTTCTTAAAGTCTTTCCTAATCATGAGTCAGTTTTAGGGCTGTCAAAGCTTTGTTCCTTGGGATAGGCATCAAAGTGGCCCAATGCCTCGTGTGGAAGAACGACCAACTGAACATGTATTGCGAAAGCAAGTTTGCCTAATTTAGCAAAGGTAACCGCTTCAATGATGCATAAGTAGCTGATGTAGGAGGGAGTTTAACCTGATCGGGTTCTCCCCGTTTTTATTGCATAATGCATATAGTTGGTGTATACAGCTTGCAATTGCCGGGACCTTAAATTAAGATACTTAATATATGAAAACCCGCGATATATCGAGTATCTGTGAATTAATTAACAAGTACTAGCTATCATGCTCTATTTGGGGCTGAATACATTTATGGAAGGGAGAGAAGGAGATGGAGAGGGTCTTGGTGGCTCCCAATCCCGCCAAAAAGGAATTTATCCGGCGTATCGAGCGGGAGAGCGGTACCGAGGTCAGTCTCTGCTACCAGTGCGGCAAGTGCGCGGCCGGTTGCCCTGTGGCTTTTGCTATGGACTATACGCCCCGGCAAGTTATAAGACTCTTGCAGCTTGAGTTGGTAGATGAGGCGCTGAAGGCCGAAAGCATATGGATATGCGCGACCTGTGAAACTTGTACTGCCCGGTGCCCGCGCGGGGTGGATATAGCATCTCTGATGGACGCTATGCGCCGGGAGGCATTAGCTCAAGGGTTTGTCACCGACAAGAAGGTAGCATCTTTTAACCAGGCATTCCTGAATCTGGTTGAGAAGTACGGAAGAGTGCACGAGGTAGAGCTGACGCTGCAATTCAACCTGAAGACCGGTCAGCTTTTCAAGGACATGGATTTAGGTCTACCCATGTTTACGCGGGGTAAGGTACACCTCCTGCCGGCTGCGGTAAAAGGAAGGCAGGAAGTGAAGAACATATTTGAACGGGTAAGGCAGATGGGGGGTGACCGGAGTTGAAGCTGGCTTACTATCCCGGATGCTCCTTGGATGCCAGTGCCATCGAGTACAACCTTTCTACCCAGAAGACGGCATCGGTTTTGGGGGTGGAATTGGAGGAGATCCCGGGCTGGGGCTGCTGCGGTGCGACTTCGGCCCACAGCACTAACAAACTGTTATCGGTTGCTCTTCCCGCCCGGAATCTTGCCATAGCGGAAAAAGAAGGACTGGATGTTTTGGCCCCTTGCGCCGCCTGTTACAGCCGGTCCCGCGCTACCGAACACCTGGTGCGCGAGGACGCGGAGCTGGCCGAGAGGGTTCGGGAGGCCATAGGCATGCCTTACACTGCCAGCAACCGTACCTTATCGATATTAGAAGTGCTGGTGCAGACGGTAGGGCTGGAGGCCATTGCTGCCAAGGTGACTAATCCCTTAAAAGGGATGAAACCGGCCTGTTACTATGGCTGCCTCTTGGTAAGACCGGTCGAATACACGGGGTTTGATGACCCGGAGTACCCCCAGTCCATGGACAATATAATGAAGGTTTTGGGAGCGAACCCGGTCAAGTGGTCGTACCAGACGGAGTGCTGCGGGGCTTCGCTCGTTACCATGAGACCGGATGTAGGCCTCAAGATGACCTACGCGATACTTAAGAACGCCCTTGAGCAGGGGGCAGACAGCATAGTGACCGCCTGCCCGCTCTGCCACATGAACCTGGACATGCGCCAAAGCCAGGTAGAGAAAACGTTTGGGGTCAAGTTTAACCTGCCCGTTTATTACATCACCGAACTGGTGGCGGTTGCTTGCGGTGTATCTCCCAAAGAAGTCGGTATCGACCGCCACTTCGTGGAGGCCTTTTATCACATAACTCATCTACCGCAGGAGATGGAGGAACCGCCTGCCGAGCCAGAAGGAAAGAAGGCTCAGAAGATTTCCGAAAAAATCGCCGAAGCTACACAACAGGGACAGCTAGAGAAGAAATCGACCGAGGAACCGGCACCCGAGTCAGGAGAGAAAACGCAGCCCGTGGAGCTCAACAAAGGCGCGGTGAAGCTCGCCGAGCGGCTTTTCCCGGATGACCAGGAGAAGGTCG
Source organism: Syntrophothermus sp. (assembly GCF_013314835.1). Classification (NCBI taxonomy): domain Bacteria; kingdom Bacillati; phylum Bacillota; class Clostridia; order Eubacteriales; family Syntrophomonadaceae; genus Syntrophothermus; species Syntrophothermus sp. Next base: position 29,257 of record NZ_JABUEX010000014.1, on the reverse strand, counting down.
AGCAAGCAGCTCGTTTGTTCAGTAAGGACCCGGAGAAGATGAAGAAAGTAGCCCAGATGATGGCCCAGGATAGAGAAAAGGCAGTCAAGGTCGCAGAAGCGTTTTTAAAGAAAGAGGCTAAGAGCGGGGCTGAGGAGGTGACCAAAGAGTGAAAAGAGTAGGTGTATTCGTATGTGACTGCGGAACCAATATCGCGGGGGTTATCGACACGGAACGGGTGGCCAAAGAAGCCCTTACCATGCCCGGAGTGGTTTTCGCGACCAACTACAAGTACATGTGTTCTGACCCGGGACAGGACCTCATCAAGAAGTCGATTAAGGAACACCGGCTCGAACAGGTAGTCGTGGCTTCGTGTTCACCCCGCATGCATGAAAACACTTTCCGCAAGGCCATAGCCGACGGGGGCCTGAACCCTTACCTCTTCGAAATGGTGAACATCCGCGAGCAGGACTCATGGGTTCATTCTGATAAAGGCCAGGCGACTAAGAAGGCCATCGACCTCATCCGAATGGCTGTTTTCAAAGTCTTGAAGAACAAGCCCCTCACCTCCGGAACCATTCCCATCACCAAGCGGGCTCTGGTTATCGGCGGGGGTATTGCCGGGATGCAGTCGGCCTTGGATATCGCCGATGCCGGATACGAGGTTATACTGGTGGAGCGGGAGGCCACCATCGGGGGAAGGATGGTCCAGCTGGACAAGACCTTCCCGACCTTAGACTGCTCGGCCTGAATAAGCACACCCAAGATGGTTGCTGTGGCGCAGCACCCTAACATTAAGATGTATACCTACTCCGAAGTGGAGGCTGTCAACGGATATATCGGCAACTTCACGGTAACGATTCGCCGCAAGGCGAAATACGTGGATTGGGACAAATGCAACGGCTGCGGGACCTGCGAGACCAAGTGCCCGAGCAGGAACTTGAAGAGCGAGTTCGACCTCGGCTTGGGGACCAGGACCGCAATTTACAAGGCTTTTCCTCAAGCCGTGCCCAACAAACCGGTTATCGATGCGGCTGACTGCCGGAAGTTCAAGACCGGCAAGTGCGGCGTGTGCGACAAGCTTTGCCCTACCGGAGCGATAAACTTCGAGGACAAAGATGAAATAGTTACGGAGAATGTTGGAGCTATTGTTATGGCTACCGGGTTTGATCTATTCGATTGGACCCAGACTTACGGCGAATACGGCTACGGACAGTACCCGGACGTCATCACCGGTCTCCATTTCGAGCGCCTGGTCAACGCTTCCGGTCCTACCGGAGGCAAGATCAAGCGGCCTTCGGACGGTAAAATACCGGAAAGCGTGGCTTTTATCAAGTGTGTGGGTTCAAGGGACGACACCAAAGGCAAGACCTACTGTTCCCGGGCCTGCTGCATGTACACGGCCAAACACGCCATGCAGGTCCTGGAAAAGATACCGGGGGCTGAAGCCTACGTGTTCTACATGGATGTCCGTACTGCTGGCAAGAGCTACGAGGAGTTCTACCAGCGTTCGCTCAAAGCCGGGGCCAAATACATCCGCGGCCGGGTCAGCAAGATCTACCCGCGCGGGGACCGCCTGGTGTTAAAGAGCGAGGATACCCTTTTGGGAAGGCCAATCGAGGTAGAAGTGGACATGGTGGTTTTGGCTACAGCCATGGTACCGGCCCACGGGGCTGAGGAGATGGCCAAATTGGTGGGCTTTTCTACCGACAAAGACGGTTTCTTCCAGGAAGCCCATCCCAAACTCCAGCCGGTGGAAACCTTCACCGGAGGGGTATACCTGGCCGGAGCCTGTCAGGGACCCAAAGATATACCGGACACCGTGGCCCAGGCCAGCGCGGCAGCGGTCAAGGTCTGCGGGCTGTTCTCCAAGAGTGAACTGGCCACGCAGCCCATGGTTTCGGAAGTGGATGCTTCCAAATGCTCCGGTTGCGAGTTGTGTGTACCGATCTGCCCGTACAAAGCTATCAGCATGAAGGCCGTTCAGGAACGGAGTCACGGTCATGTGATAGAGCGGAAAGTGGCTTCGGTCAACGAGGGTTTGTGTCAGGGCTGCGGAGCCTGTGTCGGGGCCTGCCGGTCCGGAGCTCTTAATCTGAAGGGCTTCACCGATGAACAAATAGTGGCGGAGGTGGATGCACTGTGTCTATAGATAACGGGAGCGGCTGGGAACCGAAGATTATCGCCTTTGCCTGCAACTGGTGTTCTTACGCCGGAGCGGACCTGGCAGGTCTTAACCGGTTGCAGTACCCGGCCGATGTGCGTGTAATCAGGGTTCCCTGTTCGGGCCGCATCGATCCCCAGTTTGTAATGCGGGCTTTCAACCAGGGAGCGGATGGGGTGCTGGTTTCTGGGTGACACCCCGGAGACTGCCACTATGGTAGTGGCAATTATTACGCCAGAAGGCGCCATACCCTAATGAAGAACTTCCTCGAATACCTGGGGTTTGAGCCCGAACGTTACCACACTGCCTGGATATCGGGGTCGGAAGGACAGAAGTTCGCAGACGTGATAACCAAAGTGGTCGGCGATGTACGAAAAGTCGGACCCGCCAGAAAGTTGAGGGATGCCAAATGAAAGAACTTACGAGCCAGGTACGTGAGGTAGCGAAACGGCTTTTAGAAAGCCAGAAGGTAGACTTGATATTGGGCTGGGAAAAAGGAGCCCAGCCGTTCCGTAGTAGCCTCGCAGTGATACGTAGTCCCCAAGAGGCAGACAGGCTAGTGTTCGACGAATTCTGTATCAACAACTTGAGCACCTATCTTCTGGATTACCGCGACGGACATGAAAGAATAGGGATATTTGTCAAGGGCTGCGACTCCCGCGGCGTGGTGCGGTTAGTGGAGGACAACCAGTTTGCCAAAGAAAGGCTTTATATCATAGGTATTCCCTGTCCCGGCATGAAGGATCCGGTAGCTGCGGCCTGGGCCGATTCGGGCCTGGCCGGAAAACCGGACGGCGAAAGCCTTGCCGCCAAGTGCCGCCAGTGCGTTCACCCGAACCCGGTGATATTCGACGAGCTTTTGGGCAGCGAGCAGGCGCCTCACCTGGAAGGGGAGAGGTTCGCGGACGTAAAAAGGATAGAAGCCATGACCTCCGCCGAGCGATACGAATTCTTTGCTGAGATGTTTTCTCGGTGCATCCGCTGTTACGCCTGCCGGCAGATCTGTGTGGCCTGCAACTGCCGGAAATGCATCTTCGACGAGACCCGACCCCAGTGGGTGGGCCGGGAGGTTAACCTAGCTGATAACTGGATGTACCATGTGGTAAGGGCCATGCACGTTGCCGGGCGCTGCGTAGAGTGCGGCGAGTGCGAGCGGGCCTGCCCGGTAGGTATACCCCTGATGCTTCTGAACCGCAAGCTGATCAAGGATGTCAACGAGTTATTCGGGCCTTATGAAGCCAGCTTGAAGCTGGAAGAAGGAGCCAAGCCTCCTTTGAGCGTGTACCGGCCTGATGACCCGGATAACTTCCTATAAAGAGAGGTGATACCGATGAAAGTACTGCCGAAAAACAAGGTAGAAGCTCTACTTGACCGGCTTGCGGAAAAAGGCGAGGTCTATGTACCCATGAATCAGGGTGTCACCAGCGAATTTGGCTTGTGGTCACCGGATACCAAGGGACAGCTTGACCTCCACAGCTTGAACACCCTGTTATCTCCTAAGGCGGTGGTTTTGCCCCAAACGGAAAGGATGTACACTTTTGTGGCTGCCGGCCCGGAGGCAGAAGTAACCGGGGTTTGCGAGCAGTCCGCAAACCGCTTTCTTTTCGGGATCCGCGCCTGTGACAGCAAGGCCCTGGCAGCTTTGGACCTGGTTTTCCTGACCAGGGGCTACGAAGACGGTTTCTACAAGGCCAGGCGGGAAGGGCTGGCCGTAATTGGCCGCGCCTGCACAAAGCCCGGACCTAACTGCTTCTGCCAGGCCATGGGCGTGAATCCGCTGGAGCCGGAGGCTGCGGACGTAATCATATATGATCTGTCAGACGGCGACTTCGGGTGGGAAGCTAGAACTGAAAAAGGAGAAGCCCTTACCCGCGAGCTCGGTGATATATTGACCGAGAAGAGTTTCGATAAACCTCAGTTGGGGGCTTTCTCTACGAGTATCAACACCGAGGGTCTTTCTGAAAAACTGGCGACCATGTTCGAACACCCGGTCTGGGGCGAACTGGCAAGTCCCTGCATGAACTGCGGTATCTGCACCTACCTGTGCCCCAGCTGTTACTGTTTTGATATCCAGGTCAAGACCAGGGGAAGCGAAGGTTACCGTTTCCGCTGCTGGGATTCCTGCATGTACCCCGAATACACCCAGATGGCCGGGGGACATAACCCGCGGGAGCGAAAGCAGGACCGGTTCCGCAACCGTTTCCTGCACAAGCTGGAGTTCTTCTTCGAACGTTACGGGACTTTCTTATGCACCGGATGCGGTCGCTGCATCGTTTTCTGTCCGCAGGGGATCAACATCGTTTCCATCATAAACCGCTTGCAGGAGGTGAACGCGGATGTCAGGTAACTGCTCGTGCGGTAATCCCCTGGTTCCCGGGATTGCCAAAGTGGTTGACATAATCGATGAAACTCCGGATGTTAAGACTTTCTACGTAACTACGGACAACGGCATCCCCTTCCCGGTAATGCCTGGCCAGCTGGCCATGGTCTCTCTGCTGCCGGTCGGGGAGGGTATGTTTTCCGTTTCCTGGCAGGCCGATGATCACCTGGAGTTTGCCATACGGCGGGTCGGGGTTCTGACCGATGCCCTGCACGAGATCGAGATCGGGCAGAAAATCGGGGTCAGAGGACCCTACGGCAACGGGTTCCCGGTTAAGGAATGCGAGGGCAAGAACATGCTGTTCATCGGAGGCGGCATAGGATTAGCCCCGCTCCGGTCTTTCATCAAATACTGCTTTAAGAACCGGGAAAAGTACGGAAAGATTCAGATTCTTTACGGGGCGCGCAGCGTGGCGGACCTCTGCTTTAAACGAGAACTGTTCGAAGAATGGCCGGCCCAGCCTGACACTCAGGTCTTTATCACCATCGACCGGCCTGAGCCGGGATGGGACGGCAAGGTAGCTTTCGTTCCTACCTACCTCGAGGAGTTAAATCCCAGCCCCGAAAACACCATCGCCGTGATCTGCGGGCCGCCTATAATGATAAAGCTGGTGTTAAAATCGATGGAAAAGATGGGGTTCAGCGACGAGCAGGTTATAACCACCTTGGAAATGCGGATGAAGTGCGGCATCGGTAAATGCGGGCGGTGCAACATCGGCTCCGAGTACATCTGCCTCGACGGGCCGGTTTTCAACCTGGCCCAGTTAAAGCAGCTGCCTCCCGAATGGTAGCCGATGTTCGCGGCTAAACGGCTAGCTGCCTTCACTTACAAAACCGAGAAACGGGTGTTTTCAGATCCCGATTCGCAGGTGGACTGCCGTAAATAGAAGTGTAAGGCCATTTGGATAAGCGAGGGGACTAGATTCCTTGATCAGGCCGTAATCAGGGAACCTGTCCCCTTGTTTTTTACCGGAAGACACTGCCTCCGTACAGCCAACCCAGATAGAAAATACCAACAATAACGATTACGTGGAAGATCCACCATCCGGTTCTAAGAAAATGGAAAGTGCCTAGGTCCATAGGGGCATCTGTTCTCATCTGGTCGTCAGCCACCCGTAAACCTCCTTTCACCTAATTCACCACTGTTTTCATATCTTACTTTTTCCCAAAAACAGAAAATTATTCGCGGCAGGCAAAGCACCTAGCGGCTAAGTTTATTAAGGACTCCATTAGAAGGTTTTGACACCTGCATAGTTTTCTGCTAAAAATACAATATATACTAGTAGTGCACAAGAATGTGCACAGGGTTGCGAAAAGGGGGAATACTTTTGTTAGCCAGACCCGACATCTTAAACCCCACCCTTTATCGATTGCTGGACATGTTTGGACTTAACAAGGTCTACGTGCGGGGCGAAGGTAATTATCTTTACGATGAACAGGGAAGGAAGTACCTGGATTTCATAGCCCAGTACGGAGCAGTTCCCTTCGGATACAATCCAACTTTTTTGTGGGAGGCAATTGCCAGGTTTCACGAAGCCGGGCTACCCAGCCTGGTTCAGCCCTCGGTTCCGCTGAAAGCCGTAGAATTGGCAGAAAAACTGGCCGAGTTTGCTCCAGGTCAGCTGCGGTACGCGACCTTCACCCAGAGCGGGGCGGAAACCGTAGAAGCTGCCATCAAGCTGGTACGGTCCGCTACCGGGAAATTTAAGATACTCTCCTGCGAAAACAGTTTCCACGGGAAAACCCTGGGAGCTTTGTCCGCGACCGGGCGCGAGGTGTACCAGTCGCCCTTTTTTGCGCCGGTCCCTGGTTTTGAAAAGGTGCCTTTTGGAGATCTAGAGGCTTTAGAACAGGTGTTAAGCCGAGAAGCGGAAGAGATAGCCGCGTTTATGGTCGAGCCGGTTCAAGGAGAAGGGGGCATCATCGTTCCTCCTCCTGGGTATCTCAAAGCGGCACAGGAACTTTGTCGGCGCTTCGGGGTCATGTTCGTAGTCGATGAAATCCAGACAGGATTGGGGAGGACCGGCTACCTCTTAGCCTGCGAAAAAGAAGGGGTGGAGCCGGACGTACTTCTCTTATCCAAGGCTCTGGGCGGCGGGCTGGTTCCCTTGGGCGTTGCCCTGTCAGCTCCCTGGGTTTGGAACGAGGATTACGGGAGACTGCACAGCTCGACTTTTGCCAACAACAATTTCACCTGTCATGTGGGTCTGGCAGTCTTAGATAAGCTGCTCGAAAATGAAGGAGAATTGCTGCGAGAGGTCAGGGAGAAGGGGAAGTATCTCCTCGAAAAAACCAGGGAGGTCCAGAAACGCTGGTCCGGGGTAATAAAAGAGGTGCGGGGCGAAGGGCTGATGGTAGGCCTCGAGTTTTGTGAATTTCCGCCGGAGGACTCTTTCGACCTCATTTTCTTAAGTAAACGCGGCGGTTTCTGTGCCCTGCTTTCCGGGGTCCTGCTCAACGTCTATGGCATACGTTCTGCACCTTTCCTGAACAATCCCATGACCGTGCGCTTGGAACCCCCACTGACCATTGAGTGGGAGGAGATCGACAGGTGTGTGGCGGCCCTGGATCAAATATGCGAAATCGTGTATAAGAAGGATTACGTATGGCTGTTCAAATACTTGTTGGGAGATGAGACACGGCCCGGCCAGGTCAAGGATTACCGGTGGACCTTGCGTGAGGTTAAGTCCTCCGAACTGAACCCTGGAGAAAAGCCGTCGCACCGGTTTGCTTTCTTAATTCACTACCCGGGCCACGATGACCTGATTCACGCAACCCCTTCACTTGAACAGCTTAGGGAAGACCAGTTGGAAAAGTTTCTGGACTGGCAGGCGATTGACCCGGAACCAGAAGTGCTTTGTCACATGCCGGCTTTACGTTGTCGCGCTGGGGAAGTGATAGAAGGTTGGTTGATAGGAGTGCCTTTTGGAGGCAAGCAGATGATGAAGCTGCCGCGTAGCGTCACCGTACCGGTTATACAGCAGGCGGTGGACATGGCCCGGGACCTGGGAGCAGACGTGGTAGGTCTGGGGGCCTACACCTCGGTGGTTACCCGGGGAGGACGCGATGTGCAGGGACGCGGGGTGCCCGTTACCAGCGGCAATAGCTTCACCATAGCTGTGGCGGTCGAAGCCACGTTCCTAGGGGCAGAAAAAATGGGAACCGACTTGGATCAGGCTGCGGGGGCCGTCCTGGGAGCCACCGGCTCCATAGGACGGGTATGCGCCATCTTGATGGGGGAACGGGTGACCCGTATTAGCCTTATCGGCAACCCGGCCAGGAAGAACAGCAGCCTGCGCCGCCTGGGCATCGTGGCCGACGAAATTGTGGAGCACGCCATGGCCCAAAGGGCCAAAGGGAATCTTCGCGGTCTAGCCGGGTGGCTGGACCGGGCTTTGACTAAGCTAAGAACCGGCACGGAAGAGGACCTGCAGCTCACAGCGCAGCTCGAAAATGCTTGCTATTTAGGAGCGCCCGACTCTCCACGGCCGTTTGCCACGCTGGAGGCGATAGCAAAGCGTCTAGGAACTGTCTGTCCCATAACCATCACTTTGGAGGTAGACAAAGGTCTCAGGGCGGCAGATGTTATAATTGCTGCCAGCAATTCACCCGGCTACCTTATCGGTCCCGAGCACCTCAAGCCCGGTGCAGTAGTGTGCGACGTGGCTCGCCCTCCTGACGTGTCACCTGCCGTGTATCGGGAGAGAAATGACGTGCTCGTACTCGAGGGAGGGTTAGTACAGCTTCCGGACAACATTGCCTTCGGTTCCAACCTGGGTTGCCGGGAAGGGATAGCCCTGGCATGCCTTTCCGAGACCATGCTCCTAGCCTTTGAAAACGATGGGCGTGATTACAGTATCGGCAGCCGTATCCCTTTGGAAACGGTCGAGCATCTGCGCGGGCTCGGTGCCAAGCACGGGTTTGGGCTGGCGGCGCTCCATTCGCGGGGGAAAGAAATAACAGAAGAGGAAATAAACGAGATACGGTGGCGGGCCAGTTTGCGACGCCAGCAGGCTGCCTGGGGCTTAAATAGTATTCCTGACGCTGATTCGCGCAGAATGTAGTTAAAACCACAATCATATGTGATTTCACTGCGAAAAAGGCCAACCATCGTGGATACAATTCGCGTGATGCTCATTTTGACCGGGACTGAGTGCCCGTGTTTTTTTGATCAGGTGATTTCTGGAAGGAGAATTGAGAACTGGAAGGAAAATAACTATAATATTAAGCAATACCGATACCAACAATCAGCATGAGTAAGCGTCCAATCTTACATTCGTGTAGAAGGAAGGGGAATATTCGTGTACGTGACCGAGATCAGGATCGGCCGGGATGGGAAATGGTATGCTAATGGAAACGAGATGTTCAGGCTGCCAATAGTGAACTTGTTCGCCCGTCACCTAGAAAGGGACGAAAATGGGGGCTACTACATCCACCTGAGGGATGAAACCTTTCCAGTGGTGGTCGAGGATGTCCCTTTTTATGCCATTGGCATCGACGAGAGCCAGGAGACTTTGACCCTGGTTTTCCATGACCGGCAGGAAATGAAGATAAACGAGCCGGTGAAAATACATTACGCAGGCGATGTCCCCTATATAAGCTATAGGTGGGAGGGAGACACGAGGCTGTCCCGGGGTGTGTACTGGAAACTGTCCGAATACTTCGAACAGCGGGGAAACGACGTATACATAGTACCACCTAAGGCAAACTGAATAGAGTGGCGCCGGTGCCTATATTTTGTATTAATGTATACCGTGGCCAAATAATCGGAGTTGGGATAAATCATCGGTATAAATCTGCAAAAATCTGTTATTATCTGTGGCTAAGGGTGGGCAAACGGCGGTAGTTGCGGAGGATTTACGGATGTCGGCTGGCATTAAGAGCGGAGAAAGGGGGCGTCAAGGTGAAACTATTAGAACCCGTGAAAGTTGGAGGATTGGAGCTTAGAAACCGAATTGTAATGCTGCCCATGCATTTGGGTTTTTGCGAGAATGGCACGGTCAGCGACAGGATGATCGAGTTTTACCGGGAAAGGGCGGAAGGAGGAGCAGGGCTCATCGTCGTCGGGGGATGTACCATTGATAAACATAGTGCCTACTGGGGAATGGTATCACTTCAGGACGATCGATACATACCCGGTCACCGGCGATTGACTCAGGTAATCAGAGACCTAGGGGCAAGGTCGTGTGCCCAGTTGTTTCAGGCCGGACGGTATGCCAATTCTAAGTACAGCGGTATTCAGCCCATCGCACCCTCAGCGTTACCGTCGACTTTGACCCGTGAGATGCCTCGCGAGATGACAAAGGCAGACATCGAAGAAGTCAAAGCGAGCTTTGCGGCTGCAGCACGCCGGGCGATTGAAGCTGGGTATGATATGGTAGAAGTCATAGCCAGCGCAGGCTACCTGATATCCCAGTTCTTTTCTCCTTTAACTAACCAGAGACAGGACGAATATGGCGGAGAATTCGAAAACCGTACGAGGTTTGGGGAAGAAGTCATCAAGGCTATTCGGTGCGAGATAGGTCCCGACTATCCGATTTCTGTACGACTGAGTGGGAACGAGTTCATGCAGGGCGGCAACGGCAGCCTAGAAATGGCCAGGTTCGCTGCCAGGCTTGAACAGGCGGGGGCTAACCTCTTTAGCGTTACCGGGGGATGGCATGAGTCTAGGGTGCCGCAGATAACCATGAACGTACCTCCGGGGGCTTATTCTTACCTGGCGCGAACGGTAAAAGAGGCTGTTAATAATTCTCAAGTCATCGCTTGCAACCGCATAAACGACCCGGTGATAGCAGAACAAATTCTCATAGAGGGCCAGGCTGACCTTGTAGGTATGGCGAGAGGCTTGATGGCGGATCCGGAGCTGCCGAGAAAGCTAGAAGAAGGCCGGTGGCACGAAATCCGTAAATGTATAGGTTGCAATCAAGGCTGCTTGGATGCGATTTTTGTTGGTGGAAGCTGCAGGTGTTTAGTGAACGCCAGGGCGGGACGCGAGGCCCAGACCAGACTTCGCCCGGTCGAACGACCTAAAAAGGTACTGGTCATTGGCGGAGGTCCGGCTGGTATGGAAGCGGCGAGGGTAGCTGCTACGCGAGGTCACGACGTTACTCTCTGGGAGAAAGAAGTGGACCTGGGAGGTCAGCTAGAACTCGCAGCCGCCATACCGGGGCGCCAAGATTTTGTTCATTTGATCGATTACCTGGAAGACAGCTTAGTAGAACTGGGAGTCAAGGTGGAGACTCAAAAGGAAGCGGATATAGGCGAGATAAAGAGATTCGGTCCGGATGCCGTGGTCGTCGCCACCGGGGCCCGGCCGATTATGCCGGATATCCCGGGTATTGACTCTAAAAACGTGGTCGGGGCCTGGGAGGTACTGGCGTTCGAACCTGAACTCGGCAAGAAGGTGGTGATCATCGGCGGAGGGGCAGTGGGCTGCGAGGTAGCCCTGTTTATTGCCCGTATGGGGACCATCGATGCTGATACGGTTAAGTTCTTGTTGCTGAATGAGGCGGAACCCGTGGAGCGGATCAGGGAGCTGGCTCAGCGCGGTACCAAAGAGGTCGTGGTTGTGGAGCAGGACAAGAACATGGGACGGGGAATAGGCATATCAACCAGGTGGATTATCCTACAAGAGCTGGCCCGAATGGGGGTACAGTTGCGGCCTTCTACCAAGGTCATAGCCATCGAGGAAGACGGGATAGTGGTAAGCGATCCCCAGGGAAGAACCGAAAAGATACCAGCCGATGCCGTGGTAGTTGCTGTCGGATCTAAGCCCGAGAATTCCTTGTATGAAGAGATTAAGCAAGCCTTTCCAGAGACTTATTTAATAGGAGACGCGAAGGAGCCACGCAAGGCGTTAGAGGCGGTACATGAGGGTTTTGACGTGGGCAATGCGATATAGGGAAGGAATGGGTTCGGCTGCGGAAAGGAACATCTTCTGCGGTCGAACCCAATTGTGTTATAATCATCACAAGTGAGTTATAGGAGCGGGACGTAAAGTTGACTCGGGGATGGTTAGAGCGTAGTCGATTTCTTTCAGCATAGCCTCTCGGTCCTGTGGCAACCGACCTGTTATATTCCAGTAGTTGGATACATGGTCGCTGGTGACCATAGTACCTGGGCAATCCAGATTCTCGATAAGCAGCCGGATTTCCTGCAAGGCCTGGTGAGGAGTTAGGAGTTCGAATTCGCCACTGATGTACTGTTCATACAACGGCGAGTTTTGAACTGGCTGGTAGGTTCTGAATCTGATAAAGTCAGGGATAAACTGGTTCAGGACCCGAGCACTGTTTATCGCATGTTGCTCGCTCAGTTCTGGCCCTCCGATGCCCACTAGGTAGTACTCGCTGAGCTCGACCCCGGCTTGTTTCAGCTTTAATCCGGCCGAAATGATCTGGTCCGATGTAGTTCCTTTACATATGCGAGACAAAACGGTATCATCTCCGCTTTCCATGCCCATGTGAATGCGGGAAAGCCCTGCTTCTTTCAATGCAATCAGGTCCTCCAGGCTCTTCTTGTCAACGAAACGGGCCGAGCCGTAGACTGTAATCCGTTCCAAGAACGGAAACAGCTGGCGAGCGTAAGAAAATATCTCGACCAGATCCTTGGTTTTCATTATTATCGTGTTGCCATCCGGGAAGAATATAGACTTTATCCAGTCTCCGTAATAGATCTTGGCCATACGCAGGTCGGCCTTGATTTCTTCAACCGGCCTGATTCTGAACTTGGTTCCTTTGTACATAGAACAAAATGTGCACTTATTATGAGGGCAACCGATGGTTGCCTGTATCAATAGACTGTTCGCTTCGCTCGGTGGGCGGTACACGACACCTTCATAACGCATGTGTTCACCTTCTCTGGGTGGTTTCGTATCTAGGTTAACAAAACTTACAGAAGAAGAAAAGGGGGATAATATGGGCAAATTTAAGCTGACTGCGAAGGAATCGCTTATGCTGGTCATCGACTTTCAGGAGAAACTGGTGCCCGCGATTGACCGCAGGGAGAAGATCATCCACAACGCCGGACTGCTTTTGCGCTTGGCCGGGCTCCTGAGTATTCCTGTGATCCTCACAGAACAATACCCTCAAGGTCTGGGGGTTACCGTGCGCGAGATCAAGGAGGTGTTGCCTGAATACGCTCCTGTAGAAAAGAGATTGTTTTCTGCCTTTATCCCTGAAGTAGAGCAGAAGTTGAAGGAACTGAATCGCTCCCAAATCATCGTAACCGGAACCGAGACCCACGTTTGTGTTTTTCAAACGGTGCGGGACCTGGTAGCGGCAGGGTATGAGGTGTACCTGGTTCGGGATGCTGTGGGCTCAAGGTTTAAGGAGAACTACCAAAGCGGTTTAGAGTTGATGAGGGATCTGGGGGCTATCATCACCAACACCGAAACCGTTATCTTTGACCTGCTCCAGGTAGCTGAAGGGCCGGCATTCAAAGAAATGTCTAAGCTTCTTAAATGAAGGCCGTTTAGATGAAGAGTCAAAGCCTTGCAGGCGGGATGGCAGACTAGTTATCGTGTTGGAATATTAGGACGGTTTAAGACAGGGGTGCTGCATGTGAATCTGAGCGTGATGACCGTCGATGACGATGAAAGGGAAAGGATAGTGCTCCGTTATATATTGGAGCAGATAGAGGATGTAAAGATCATCGGTGAGGCCAACAATGGCTTAGAGGCAGTTCTTCTCATAAAAGATAAGAAACCGGACCTGGTTTTTCTCGACGTGAACATGCCCGAACTGAGCGGGTTGGAAACCGCGCAAAGGGTAGGAGAATTGAACAATCCTCCTCTGATCGTTTTTGTCACTCAGCATCCTGATTTTGCGGTGCAAGCCTTCGAGCTGGATGCTTTAGATTATATCGTGAAACCCATCACCCCTTCGCGTTTACAAGAAACCATAAACCGGGCTAAGAAACGGCTGGTTCACGAAAAACTTATCGAAAACCGAGTGGAAGAAAAGTTGAAGGAGCGCATAGATTTTTTTGTCAAAAGACTCCGCCGCGAAGAGGTGTTATTCGACAAGATACCGATTAGGGAGAGGGGAAAGATAACCCTTATCAATCAGGAGGATATCATTTTCGCCGAGAGTCAGGGCAAAAAAGTCTTTATTTATACGGACACCAACGAGTATCCGACTAACTATACATTGAACGAACTGGAAAACAGGCTTGACCGCAATACGTTTTTCCGGGTACACCAGGCTTTTATCGTGAATCTGAACCGCATCAAAGAAATCGAATCCTTCGGTGAAGGTTCGTATTTGATAAACCTGGAGAAGTCCAAAAAACAGATAATGCTCAGCCGTGCTCGGGCCAAAGTGCTGCGCAAGAAATTGGGGCTGTGAAGGCAGTACATCCCCAGAAATCGTCAGTTTATCCCTTTAAAATTTCACTTGACCGAGTCATTTGGAGCAGCGACAGGTTGCAAAAGAGCAACATGGCAGGTTTGGTAATATAGAGGTTTCTGAACGCTGGGTCTTATCATTGCCTTTCCGCTGGCCGGTCGTACCGCTCGATTTATAGAAATATCGTAAAGAAAAAGCTAACCATACCTGTTTCGAGACCAAATAGTAATGGAGATAGTGAAAACAATAACAAAATGTATTATGATGTAACTAGAGATAGAGTCGGAACGGTGAAAAGGACGGTCGGTTGACAGGAGGTGTTAATCATGAGTGACAGGGGGTTGTATGATGGAGCGGCAGTAAAGAAATTGTGGGAAGAAGAAAGATATCACGATGATTTTGAGATCGTGGACAGCGAGGGAGAAGAGGAAGAGGTTACGGTCTACGATGTCGATGTGGTCATGGGGTATTCGGTCGACATTCTGCAACTGGGTATCTACCTCTTCCTGGGGGCGTTGGTGACCGGGGTTATTTACACGGTGTTCCAGTACCTGTGACGTGCCGCGGGGCAGAGGAATGGAGTGATGTTTTATGAAACCATACCTGAAACTTGCCAGACACGATGGGAACCGGACCCTGTTTGATTTGGTAGAAATGTCCGTAATCTCTACCTACTGCGGAGAACCTTTCCACCTTCATGCAGAAGGACTGCGTGGAACCGGTAAGACAACCATTATGCGGGCGGCCAGAGATATCCTTCCTCCGATCAAGCGGATTAAAGGTTGTATTTACAACTGTGACCCCCAAGCTCCGCACTGTCCAATGCACAGGGATTTAACTCCGACCGAAATCGAGGCCATTGGAGTAGAAGAAATACCGATGCCGTTTTTGGAAATATCGCATTCGGCCAAGGTGGGTACGGTCGCAGGAAGTATCGATTTGGCAAAGATCACGGATCAGAACCATCCTCAAGCAGCGCTTTTGCCAGGCATTATACCTCAGGCTCACCGGGGCATCATCTTTATCGACGAGATCAACCGTTTGGCCGATACCTCGCCCGAGATAACGGATATCCTGCTGGACGTGATGGGGAACAAACCAGGCCGCCTGCAGATCGAAGAAGCGGGGCTGCCGGTGGTGGAGATATCCATCACGGTGTCGGTATGGGCCGCCTCCAACCCGGACGAGGAGCCGGGACCGTTGGAGGAGGTCAGGCGGCAACTCTCGGACCGGTTTGACATGGTTTATTACATGGGGAGGCCGGGGTCGGTAGAAGTGGTCTCCCAGATGTTGCAGAACTCGAGGGCTATGAAGACAGGCATCAACCAAGAAGAGTTGGAATCGGCCAACCAGGAATACAGGCAAAGAATAATTGAAATGGCGGCGCGTTACGCCGAAGCAGATGTACCAGACTTTGTCCGCAACTTCATCGCCAGGGTGTACGTTAAACACAACCTGGAAAGCCTGCGGGCGGTTGAGGCCATCCAACAAGGAGCTATTTTACACAGCATCCTGAAAAAACGGAACCAAGTTACGGTTGCTGACGTGATCGAGATGATCCCGCTGGGACTCAAGCACAGGGTAGACGGGGATACCTTGGTCAAGATAATGAACAGTCTGGAGTCGAGGTCTCCCAAAGAAAGCATCTTGAGCCTGCGGGACAAGAGGGAAAAGGGTAAGACGGGTCGAGAATCGAACGAAGAGCTTTTTGAGCCAGGAGCCCGAAGACTTAGAGATATCAGCAGGAGTGAATTGATCGCAACCGAAAAGGCACTGAACCCCAGCGATTTTTAGGGGGTGGTTCCTGTGGTAACTGATAAACATGCAGCCTTTGATAAATCGAGTGTCGTCGGCAACTATCTTTCCATCTATTTTGGGCAGGAACAGGGAGTCAGGTTGGGAGAAAGTACGGTGGTCAGTCGAAAGGCTCATGCCGTGGTTCCAGGCAAAAAAGGCAATGTGCGCATATTGGTGAACAGGGATGCAGGCCGTACCTATCTCAACTACGTTGACTCTGACCAGGTCGTACACATCGACGTGTTCCATGAACCTGGGGTAGTAGACGCTAGAGCGGTAGCCAAGGAAATATTCTGGGCAATTGAAAACTACCTGGTGGAAGAGAACCCGAATCTTAATTTCATGGAGGAAGAGAAGTTTAAAAACGTTCTAGACTATGCGTTGCGGATCGAGGTTACTACTCGAAGCGGAAAAGGAGTGGTGTATGACCTTTTCCAAGGAGAGGTGGGGCCGGTTTCGGAGGAAGAAGAAAAACTGAATCACGTTCACCTGTTGGCTAGACTGACATCCGACCGGTACGGTGTGGTCCTCCCGGTAGCTGAAGCTGCAGAAGAGGCAGTGGTGAAGTCTGGATTGCGGCTGGCTAAGGTGAAAAAGATATCTCATGGTAACGAAAAACAAAAGCCGGACAATTTTGCAGGATACATCGTGTTACCGTGGAAAAAGGCCAAGGGCGAATATAGCCAGATACTAATTCGTGAAAATCAGAACCAATTGATATTGAAACTTGCTGAAAAATTTGCTAACCTTGAAGAGGTTGAGGAATTCCTTGAAAGCTGTACCGCTAATATACTTAAGCGTAAAAGCCAGGACGAGCAAAGGCGGAAGTGGGGAGATGTAGACCACTACCTGGACCAATTGCAACAGCTGGGCTTGATTAAAAACGGACTTTTGGGTCCGGTCTTGACCAAGGAGGGACGCCAGCTCAAAGATTTTCTGCTCAAGCATCGGTGCGAACTGGAGGCCGAGATCAGGCGCAATATCCGGCACACCTCTTCGGTAGCCAGGAGATACCAGAAGATAGGCAAAAGCGATTACAAGCCGTCCCAGGTCTATTTCACCAACCGTAACAAAACGGTCAAGGTAGAGGATGGAACCTGGTCCGGAGACCTGGCGGTGCCGGAAACGGTTGTACAGGCCAAGAAGAGCAGTCTCCTGCGGGGAGAAAACCGGTTGACTATACACAAAGAGGACCTGCACGTGTACGACCGGAAGTCTTACGTTCCCATAGACGTTTGCCTCTTGATCGATGCGAGTGCCAGCATGGCCGGGGATAAGAGGCAAGCGGCGTGTTACCTGGCAGAGCACTTGCTCTTGACCGGCAGGGAAAAGGTAGCGGTTGTCACTTTCCAAGAGATGAGTGCCACGGTAGCGGTACCTTTTACACGGAATCAAAAGGTGTTGTCCAAGGGATTGGCTCGCATCCGACCGGGGGGCCTGACTCCCATGGCGGATGGTATATTTACCAGTGTGGAGTTGATAAGGTCTTCTCGGGTGCACAACCCGCTCCTGATACTGATAACGGACGGTATGCCCAACTTCCCGTTGTGGAGTTTTGATGCCAAGAGCGACGCATTGGAAGCCGCCCGTAAGGTGGCTGAAGCGGGTATAAAGTTCGTTTGTATCGGACTTGAGTCGAATAAGGTATTTTTGCGAGATGTAGCCAAGCAAGCACGGGGAACCCTGTATATCGTGGACGACCTCAACCGGGATTCCCTGATAAACATAGTCAAGTACGAAAAAAGGGTTACTGAAGCTACTGGGATTTTGTAACTCAGCATTAGGCAAACTAGGTTTGCTTTAATGACTCCTCCTTCATAACTGTGAGCGCCTTGAGGGCGCTTCTTTTTTTGCCTGTTGCCGGGGCGGAATAAAAACACTGGCTTGTACATAGTATCTTAGGAGAAGGGTGGGGAGGGGATGGAACATGAGAAGCAGACGCTGGTGGCTGGTGGTTGTGCTGTTATACATCGCTTGCTTTAGTAGCGGGTGCTGGTTGACCGAAGATACCAGGCTCAAATCTTGGCGGGAGTGGATTAAGGTACCGGTGGAGGAGGGGAAGGAGGCTTCGTCAACCGCTGTTAAGTCCAATCGTACCGCTAACATAAAAGAATTAACGAAAGAACGCATAACGGTTGAACTGTACTTCGCTCGTAAGGACGGTAAAGGCCTGGAGGCGGAAAAGCGGGATATTCCAAAGGAGGAAGGCATCGCTAGGAAAACCATCGAGGCCTTGCTGGCAGGGCCTCAAAACCCGAACCTGATCTGTCCTTTGCCTGAAGGAACCAAGCTTTTGGACATCAACATCAAGCCTGACGGGCTGTGCATCGTCAATTTCAGTCGGGAGATTACGACAGTAACTCCGGGGAAGCCGGAACAGCTGGCCGTCGACGCGGTGGTGAAGACCCTTTGCCAGTTTCCCTCTGTAAAAGACGTTAGGTTTATGGTAGAAGGGGATTATGTAGACACCCTGGCCGGAGGAGTAGACATTTCTCGACCATTGAAAGCTTGATTAAGAACCAAAAGCTCGGTGGACTGCTTATTTCCATGATTATCCGAACTTAGAATAACTAGCAAAACATGGGTTATTGACTTGTAGGGTAGAATGTAAGCGCGAAAAGTGCTAAATTATTTACTGGCATGTTTATGCGTATACTGAGTTTATGAAATGACATTTTTAAACAGGAGACAGGTTTTGAGAAGAGGTGTATTAGTTGGAACGTGCACAGCCCGTCGGGGTTTTTGACTCCGGCGTGGGCGGTCTTACGGTGGTAAAGGAGATAATCAAGAGGTTGCCCTGCGAGAACATAATATACATCGGTGATACGGCAAACGTACCTTACGGTGGGAAGCCGCCCCAAGAACTGATTCGGCTAGGCAAGAACATAATCGATTTTTTGATTAACCAAGGAGCAAAAGCGGTAGTGGCAGCATGCAACACCAGTTCGTCGGTATCGATACCGATTTTAAGAGACATGTGCCCAGTACCGGTAATCGACGTAATAGTACCTGGAGCTGCCAACGCGGCAGCAGTCACCCGTAATGGCAGAGTCGGGGTCATTGCCACGGAGGCTACGGTGAAGACCGGGGCCTATACCAGACATATCAAAGCTCTATCTCCGGGGATTTCGGTTTATGAAGTGGCCTGTCCCCGTTTCGTGCCTTTGGTCGAGCAGGGGGTCCTAGAGGGGGACGAGGTAGAAGAGGTGGCGAACGAGTACTTGCAACCGTTGCGCCGGCAAGGGGTAGACACGCTGGTCATCGGCTGCACTCATTACCCTTTCTTGATACCTGTTATTCAAAAAGTAATGGGCAAAGGGGTACGCTTGGTGGATCCGGCGGAAGAAACGGCTAGCCGGCTAAGAGCGACGCTGTTGGAACGGGGATTGGACAACCCGGGGACTACCAGCCCCCAATACCGGTTTTTTGCTACCGGTTCCAGCGAATCTTTTTTCCGGGTGGGGAAACTGTTACCCGAGATCGATATCCGAAAGGTGACGACGTTGAAACTGGAGCGGGGAATATGGGAAGGATAGGTTTTACTACGACTATACCGGTGGAGATGATTCTGGCGGCGGGCAAGGTTCCGGTCGACCTGAATAATCTCTTCATAAACGCGGATCGTCCCCAAGAACTGGTAGACCAGGCTGAGGAAGAAGGGTATCCGCGCAATATTTGCGGGTGGATAAAGGGCATCTACTCGGTCGCCCTGCAACTGCCGGACATGGAGGCTCTGGTGGCAGTGATGCAGGGGGACTGTAGCAATACCCAAGCTCTGGTCGAGACTCTAGTGATGCAGGGGATCAAGACTATTCCGTTTGCTTATCCTTTTGATCGGGACCCGGACATGCTTAGACTTCAGATGGAAAAACTAAGGCAGGAGATGGGTGTAACCTGGGAACAGGTGGAAGAGGTAAGACAGGAACTGGCAGGTACGAGGGAGCTTTTACGAGAACTGGACGAGCTCACCTGGAAGCACAACCTGGTCAGCGGTTTTGAGAACCATTACTATCAGGTTAGTGCTACAGATTTTAACCAGGATCCGGAGGCTTTTACCCGCGAACTGGAAAGATTCGTGGATGAGGTTAAGTCACGGGCACCATTTCGGCAAGAAATTCGGCTGGCCTACATAGGGGTGCCGCCCATAGTGAAAGACCTTTACCAGTACCTGGAGAGTCAAGGGGCCAGAGTGGTGTACAACGAGATCCAGCGGCAGTTTGCAATGCCTTTTAACGCTACGGATTTGGTGGAACAGTACCTGCTCTATACTTATCCCTACGGGGCTTTTGCTCGCCTAGATGATATTCTGGTCGAGATCGAGAAAAGAAACGTAGACGGGGTTATCCACTATGTTCAGACCTTTTGTTTTCGCCAGATCGAAGACATCATATTCCGCTCCCGTATCAAGAAACCGTTCCTTACATTGGAGGGAGACAAGCCGGGTTATCTAGATGCCCACACACGTATGCGGGTAGAGGCGTTCTTGAGGATGTTGGCTTCCGTTAAGGGTAATAAATGAGAGGTGGAACGGTGTTGGGCTCGAGAACCGGGAAGTGGCTAAAATGGTAGGTATTGATTTAGGTTCGCGCAATATCAAGATAGTCCAGATGGCGGACGGTAAGGTTGTTAAGAAGCAGTCATTCGACACGATTGCCTTCTACCGGCGCTTCGGCTTGGTAGGGGAGGGACGGCTGAGTCTTGATCTGGCAGAACTGGGCTTCGATGTGTACGGGGAACTTGTAGCCACCGGCTACGGGAAACTTGCAGTGACAGTGGAAGGGGCGGAACAGATTCCCGAGATTCAGGCTCATGTTTTGGGAGCTTGCCACAGTACTGGTTTCTCCAATTTTACCCTGGTGGATATCGGAGGTCAGGATACCAAGGTGGTACAGATAAGAAGCGGGCAAGCGGTCGATTTTCTTACCAATGACCGGTGCGCTGCCGGGTCGGGTCGTTATCTGGAACACATGGCGGGAATCCTGGGTATGGAGCTAGAAGAATTGGGAAGATACGACCAGGATCCGGTTCACTTGAATTCTACCTGTGCTATTTTCGGAGAGACCGAGGTCATAGGGCACATAGTAACCGGGTGCCCTGCACCCAGGCTGGCAGCAGGTGTGAACTACGCGGTTTACCGCAAGCTGGCTCCGATGATACGCAAGCTCAAGAGCGAGGTGTTAGTATTATCAGGCGGGGGGGCTCTCAATCAGGCTCTGGGCCGAATAATGGCCAGAGAAACCGGTTGCCAAGTCATTCAGGTACCGGAACCCCAATACAACGGGGCCATAGGATGCTGTATTTACAGGAGGAGGGTGTAATGGAATTAACGATTTTGGGGTGCTGGGCACCGTATCCCCGGGCCGGTGAGGCCTGTCCAGGTTACCTAATAAGATAAGAACTGAAAAGGCGACCGTGCTTTTAGAGTGCGGGCATTCCGTTTTTTCAGTTCTCCAGAAATACCAGGACTTCAAGCATCTGGACCTGGTGGTTATCAGCCATTTTCATCCTGACCATTACGTGGACCTTTATGCTTTTCGTCACGCTTTGCGTGCGACCAAGATGCTGGGGCAGCGGTCGGAGCCGTTACGACTGCTGGTTCCGGCCCAGCCGGTAGATATGTTCAACTACTGGTACAGCACCGAAGAGTTTAAGGTGGAGCCTATCGCCTGCCTGGTTGAGGTGCGAGATATCAAACTTAGTTTCGTGCCTGTTCTTCACACCATGCCGGGGTATATGATAGTGGCCGAGGATCAGAGAGGCCGCCGCCTGGTTTATTCAGGGGATACCGATTACGTCGAGGAGAGCTTGGGGGCAGCTGCTGGAGCAGATGTTTTGCTGGCAGAAGCGAGTATCCTGGATCGAGACCGGGAGTACGCCCGCAAGGCCAAGCATCTCACGGCCAAGGAAACCGGTCGGTGGGCAAACTGGTGCAGAGCCAAGAAGCTGGTTTTGACTCATTTTTGGCCCGAATATGACCTCAAAGAGATCGAAGCCGAGGCAAGATCCGAGTATTCGGGGGAACTGGTCCTCGCCCGTGAAGGGCTGAAGGTAGAGATTTGAATTTGTGCATGCTATACTTTTGTTTTTGTCTGCGTCTGTAAAGATTGGTCAAAATGGTAAAAGGGTGGGAAACGGGTGAGGGAAGTAGACTGTCAAGATATAGAAGCGGCGGTAGCCGACTTGGTAATCAGGGCCAACACTCAGCTGCCCCGTGATGTGTACGAGGCTTTAGAAAGAGCCTGCCAGGTAGAGGAATCGGACATCGGGAGAAGCTGTCTGGAGATAATTCTGAAGAACGCCGAGCTTGCGCGTTCGGAGGGGCTGGCCTTGTGCCAGGACACGGGACAGTTAGCGGTAAACGTCAAGCTCGGACAGGAAATACATATAACTGGAGGGAATCTGCTGGCGGCTATCAACCGAGGAGTGGCCAAGGGGTATCGGGAAGGATTCTTTCGGGCGTCGGTGGTAGATGATCCCATCTACCGCCGGAACACGGGAGATAATACCCCGGCCATCATCAGCATCGAGGTCATAGATGGGGATGGGCTGGAACTAGAGGCCATGCCGAAAGGCGCAGGTAGTGAGAACATGGGTAGACTAGCCATGCTCAAACCGAGTGACGGCTGGCCTGGTGTCGAAAGATTTGTACTCGAGACCGTAGAACAAGCAGGGCCTAACCCGTGCCCCCCGGTCATTGTGGGGATAGGGCTGGGCGGGAATATGGAGAAGGCAGCCCAGCTGGCTAAAAAGGCCTTATTCCGGCCCTTGGACGTCAAGAACCAGGACGAACGTTTAGCCCGGCTGGAAGGTGACTTATTGGAAAAGATTAACCGGCTGGGAATAGGCCCGCAGGGGTTTGGGGGACGGGTTACCGCTTTAGCTGTGGCCATAGAGTGTTTCCCCACCCACATTGCCAGCCTGCCGGTGGCAGTTTGTCTCGGCTGTCACTGTATGCGGCGGTGTACGACCAGGTTATAGGAGGCAAGAAGATGCTGGAATTAAAGGCACCGTTATCGAATGAGACAGTGAACCGACTGCGGGTAGGAGATCTGGTTAAGGTGAGCGGCACGGTTTACACCGCCCGTGATGCGGCTCACCAGCTCATAGTGAAGGCTCTGGAGAAAGGGGAAAGCCTGCCTTTTTCTCTGGAAGGACAGATAGTGTACTACACCGGTCCTTGTCCTGCTCCTCCGGGAAGAGTAATCGGCTCCTGCGGACCTACCACCAGCGGGCGCATGGATGCCTACACCCCGCATTTGCTCTCTGCCGGGATGAAAGCCATGATTGGGAAAGGGGATAGGGGCACGGAGGTAGTCGATGCTATGCAGAAATATGGAGCTGTGTACCTGGCAACAATAGGTGGAGCAGGAGCGTATTTAGCGGGCAAGGTCAAAAAGGCGGAAATGGTCGCTTACCCGGAGTTGGGACCGGAGGCAGTCATACGATTGGAAGTCGAGGGGTTGCCTTGTGTGGTTGCCATTGACTCCCGTGGAGGAAACCTTTACCATATAGGGAAACAGAGGTTCAACCGGGCTTGACGCGTGAGGTTTAAAAGCGTTCCAGCCTGCGCTTGAGGAGGAGTTCGTATGACTAGAACCAGCGGGCGGGCTTTCGACGAACCCCGGCCGATTAACATAATTCCCGGATACACCAAGTTCGCCCCCGGATCAGTTCTGATCGAGACCGGGGACACCCGGGTAATATGTACGGCTTCGGTTGAAGACAAGGTGCCGCCTTTTCTCAAAGGCACCGGGACTGGCTGGGTGACCGCCGAATACTCGATGTTGCCCGGCTCGACCCCTACCAGGACTGCTCGGGAGGTAAACAGGGGCAGGGTCAGCGGCAGGACCTCAGAGATACAGCGGTTAATCGGGCGGGCCCTGCGGGCGGTAGTTGATATGTCCGCGCTGGGCGAAAGGACCGTTTGGATCGACTGCGACGTCATTCAGGCCGACGGAGGAACCCGAACCGCTTCGATAACCGGGGCTTTCGTGGCCCTTTACCTGGCTATGCAGAAACTTAAAGAATCAGGTATAATCGAAAGACTACCGGTCACCGATTACGTCGCTGCTACCAGCGTGGGCATAGTGCGGGGCATTCCTCTGCTCGACCTGGAGTACGGGGAAGACTCAGAAGCCGAAGTGGACATGAACGTGGTGATGACCGGGAGTGGAAAATTCGTAGAGATCCAGGGAACGGCCGAGAACAACCCTTTTAGCCAGGATGAGCTAGACGAACTGCTGCGCTTGGCTAAAAAGGGAATATCTATTCTCATCGCCAAGCAGAAGGCGGTTTTAGGGGCTGAGAAGTGAAATGGAAAGGAAGCTGGTCCTAGCAACACGTAACGGCAAGAAGTTGCAGGAGTTGAAGCAGCTTCTGGACGGCATGGGAGTGGAAGTGCTCAGCCTTGAACAGTTTCCGGAGGTTCCCGAAGTGGAAGAGGACGGGGAAACGTTTGCTGAAAACGCAATAAAAAAGGCGAGGACTATAGCCGAAGTGACTGGAATGGTTACCCTAGCCGACGATTCGGGGCTTGAAGTTGACGCCCTCGGGGGCAGCCCGGGCGTGCACTCGGCCCGGTTTGCGGGGGAACACGGAGATGATGCTGCTAATAACGCCAAACTGATGGACCTGATGAGGGGCGTGCCTGAGGAAAAACGGGGTGCAAGGTTTCGGTGTGTTGTTGCCGTGGCCGTTCCTTGGGGTGAGGTACACCTAGCCGAAGGGACCTGCGAGGGAAAGATAGCCCACGAACCTCGGGGAGATTGGGGTTTCGGGTATGACCCGCTGTTTGTCGTAGAAGGGTACGGGCGAACCATGGCAGAACTGCCGCCCGAGGTCAAAAACCGCATCAGCCACCGGGGACGGGCTTTGGAGCGAGCACGGGCCATACTCGCTTCCTTATGGGAGGGAGAGTGAGTTGCGGATAGTTGTTTGCGGGGATACGCATGGCCGCATCAATATGATGAAAGCAGAACTAGGGAAGATGGAGGGAGTAGACCTTCTCCTGCACACGGGAGATTTCTATAAGGACGGGTTAGAGTTGGCGCGCTTTTCTGGAGTGCACGCGCGAGTGGTTGTAGGTAACTGTGATATAGGGATGTCCGAGCCAGCGGAAGACTTGTTTGAGATTGAAGGCTACAGGTTTCTTTTGACACATGGTCATCTGTACAGGGTCAAAAACCATCTCATAAGCCTCAAGCTACGTGCCAAGGAGACAGGGGCAGACGTTGTAGTTTTTGGGCATACCCACGAACCGGGATGGGAGAAAATCGAAGGGATATGGTTTTTGAATCCGGGAAGTGCATCATTACCCCGGCTTCACCAGTACGGGACTTATGCCTTAGTCGAAATCGACCAGGACAGGATAACAACCCGCCTGGTGAAGATCCGATAACATGCAAATAAGGGACAGTTTTTGACGCTCAACGAAAAGGTATGGTAAAATAGTTTTTGCTACGGGGCGTGGCGCAGTTTGGGAGCGCGTCTGATTTGGGATCAGAAGGTCGCAGGTTCAAATCCTGTCGCCCCGACCAGCTCGATAACCAGGAAGC
The DNA here is from genome assembly GCF_013314835.1 of Syntrophothermus sp. Classification (NCBI taxonomy): domain Bacteria; kingdom Bacillati; phylum Bacillota; class Clostridia; order Eubacteriales; family Syntrophomonadaceae; genus Syntrophothermus; species Syntrophothermus sp. The sequence goes on along the minus strand of NZ_JABUEX010000014.1, from coordinate 4,040 downwards.
CTTGATAGACCTTTATTTCAGCGATGTAGAAATTTGAGGAAGGCAGGGTCCCTACAGAATTCGGGTTGAGTGTTTACGAGAATCATAATAGAGAGAAACGTGACAGAGGGATGGTTCCCGTATGGTCATGTTTTGGGTGATGGAGCTCACCCCGCGTTAAGCGAAACGGCACCGGCTAATAGCTCCTGTCTAATACCAACCTAGACAGGGGCTTCTGTTTTTTAAGCTCATTTCTTTTAGAGAGGGGAGCAAGATCGGGTGTCGGCCAACATCTTATCGGAGACAATCGAATACCTCGAAAGCATTCGGACATACATCGACAGTGCTACCGCATCCGGGCTGGAAACTCTAAAAGAGAAAATGAAGAAAGATTACTTCAACCTGGCCATCCTCGGACAACAGAAACGGGGCAAGTCTACTCTCGTCAACGCGATTTTGGGGCAGCCGGTGCTGCCGATGGCAGTGACCCCCGCCACTTCGGTCATAACGGTTGTCGAGTACGGGGCTGAACCGACAGTCACAATTATCCACAAAAACGGCCTGCGCCGGGAAGTGACGGTAGGGGAGCTGGCAGATTACATCACCGAAGAGAGAAATCCCAACAACGAAAAGCAGGTAGCGATAGCCCACATAACCTTTCCCTCACGGCTTCTCGGCCGGGGTATCCGGCTGGTCGATACCCCCGGCGTAGGTTCCATTTTTGAACATAACACCCAGACGGCTTACGGATACCTGCCCCATATCGATGCTGCCTTATTTGTCTTCTCGGTCGATACACCGGTAGCAGTCGAGGAGATCAGATACCTGCGCGATGTTCGCGAGCAGGTTCCCATGATCTACTTTGTTCTAAACAAGACTGACTTCTATTCCGACCATGACGTGAAGCGGCTCGTGGATTTTACCCGCGCGGCCTTGGAAAAGGAGCTTGGGCAGTCGGTTGACGTGTATCCTTTATCCGCTCTTATGGCCTTGGAGGCGCAGGTAGCCCAAGACCCGCAGAAACTGGAGGAAAGCGGTTTTGCGGTGCTCGAAGAAGCCGTACTGGGTTACTTTTATACGCACCGGGACCGATTGCTGGAGGTGGCATTGCGGAACAAACTGGGCAACCTCCTGTTGCAGGTGTCGACCTCGCTTAGGGTGGAACGGCAGGCCCTCGAATTGCCGGTAGAAGAACTGCGGGCAAAGATAGCCAGCTATGCCGAGTTTTTGAGAATAGTCGACAGGGAAACTCGGGATGTGGCCGTGCTCCTGGACGGCGAGGTGGAGAGAATACTTGAGGATCTGGACAAAAAGTTTGAAAAAGACAGGTCGTCGTTAGAAAAGACCTTGGCTTTGATGTTGGAGAACTGGTACCAGCAGAATCAGGGTTTAAAAACCAGGTTTTTTATCAAAGCTATCGAACAAGAAGCCCTGACCAATCTCACCTCGGTTTTTGAAAGATGGAGGCAGGAAACGGATAAAGAGGTGGCGCGGGAATTCGAAGAGGCCCAGAACCGCTTCCTGTCGAGGCTCGACGACATTATATCGCGAATTTTAGGTAAGGCCTGCGAGGTTTTCGGAATCGATTACACGGGGGAGAGGTTCAGGGTGGACGTCACGGGGAGGTCAGAGTTCTACTACAAAGTGGGCCTAGACCCGTTGATGCTTGAGATCTCGCCCAGGACGTTCTCGGGGTTGCTCCCTCGCCGGCTCCTTAACCGTATAATCTGGCAAGGAATGGCCAAGGACATTCCCCAGGATGTAGACCGGAATTACGGCCGCATCCGGTATGATTTCTTGAACCGCCTGCGACAGTCGGCTTTGGCTTTGAAGTCGCTTCTGAAGGAGGAGACTGAGCGGGCCAAACAGGCGGTAAACGCCAGTATAGAACAGGCCGTGGAAATCAAGGGTAAAGGAGAGCAGGATGCCGTGGAACGCAAAGCGGAAATCGAGAAACACATAGAAAAGATCCACGCTTATCTTGCTGAATTGAAGCGAGCGGCTAGTTAGAAATAAGGGTAAATTTTGACTCAAGAGTTCGCTGCCGATTTCGCTAATTAGCCATACCGGAACAGGTATACGTGTGACTGTTTTCTTTCATGGAGACATTTTCACTGAACTATTATAAGGTGACAATATCACAGATCGATAACATGAACTAGTACAGACCGTTGCAAAGCTGGGGCAAACCAAGTATAATAAGAAAGCGCAAGCGGGTGTAGCTCAATGGTAGAGCCCCAGCCTTCCAAGCTGGTTGCGTGGGTTCGATTCCCATCACCCGCTCCATGCGTTATGGTCCCTGTAGCTCAGCAGGATAGAGCAACGGACTTCTAATCCGTAGGTCGGGGGTTCGAATCCCTCCAGGGACGCCATAGCTAAATTTCGGCCTTGTGTTTATCGGCACAAAGCGAAAAGTACATGAGTCCGATGTCATTAGACGGCAGCCTTTGGGGTAACCCTAATGAAGGCATGAAAGATCAGTCTGAAGACTTTTCAACGACCGCATGGTGGGCGTAGCTCAGTCGGCTAGAGCACCAGATTGTGGCTCTGGGGGTCGTGGGTTCGAGTCCCATCGCCCACCCCAAGTTTCTTTCTGAAAACCCTTGATAATTCGGCATTTGAGGCGATTTGTAAAATAATGGAGGGCGGAACCTCTTCCTTTCAGGAATGCCGACATATAAAGTATTCCTTCCAGGGTTGTAATCAAAGTGTTAAACAGGAAGAAGTAATAACGCTAGGCTAATAGCTTAGCTTTTTTGTTTAACATATTCTCGACGGGTACCGTTGGCCGGCTATCCCCCTGAAAAAGGGGGTCTTAGGATGGTATAAAGACCTGCCGTGGCTGAATTCAAGATCAGAGAGGAAGAAGCTGAATTCTGGGATGCCCACAGCTTGCGCGATCACTGGAACTAGATGGGGCCCGTTCAGGTGGAGGTAGATCCATAACTGACCGATATGGTCGCCAAACGGCGCAAGATTAAACGGATTACGCTCCGGCTCCGGGATTGCTAGCTGGAGGCCGTCAAGAGAATAGCCGAAAAGAAAGACATACCTACCAGACCCTGATACGCTCCCGGGTGGCTGAAGCCATCAGGCCGGAGGAAGAGAAAGAAACTTAATGTATCCCATTCCGAATCAGAGGCCTTCCTGTTTGGAAATTCACCTCTGCCTGCAGCCGTAGTATAATGTAACTACGGAGGTGACTACAATGGAATTTGTAAGCGTCAGGGACTTCAAAGCCCGCACCAGTGAGTTTATGCGCAAGAAAGAGGCCGTAATGGTTTTCCGAGGAAGCAAACCGGCGGGAATATTTATCCCTTGGGAGGATATAAGCCTTGAAGACGAGGTTCGGAGGGCAGCGCTCAAGGCTTTAGCGGAAAGGATTGCCGGAGAGCGGGAGAAAAAAGGGATAACAGAGAAAGAGGTGCTGGAGGACTTTGCGGCTTTCAGGAAAGATCGCCGTGGACGCTAACGTAATCCTTTCGGCGCTGATAGGCGGAAAGGCGATCAGGGTATTCATTGAGGCTAAAGAGTTAAAACTCGTCACGACTGACAGAGTGGTTGGCGAAGTAAGAGAATATATCCCGGTCCTGGCTAAAAGGAGGAGTTTGAGCAGAAACGTCATGGAAGCGGTGTTTTCTCTGTTGAAGCTGGAAGTTGTGGAGAAAGAGGCTTATCTGCAGCAGGTCCCGACGGCCTTGGAACTGATCGGAAGGCGAGACCCTGATGATGCGGACCTTGTGGCTTTGGCCCTCGCTCTGAACTGTCCGGTGTGGACGAACGATAATGACTTGGTCGAGTTAAAGGAAATAAAAACCTTAACCACAGCGGAAATCTTGTGTTTGGTCGATAGTTGGGAAAATGGTTGAGTTTCACAAGCGCTAAGTACGGACTCCTGCGTTTCGCAAGAAGCGCAGGAGTTTTCTGCTTGTGTGCCCGGCATGGGCGCTGGCTATAGGGTGGAAGTCCCGAGCGGTGAAGGTAGCAGTAGCCGTTAGCCTAAGGCAAGGGTGTTCGCGGTGACGCCGGGTACCCGCCGCAGGTGGGTGCTGAAGGAAGCC
>NZ_JABUEX010000090.1:0-6872 GCF_013314835.1 Syntrophothermus sp. | reverse complement strand
ACTACCATCTGTGTTAATCAGTGCAAATCTGTGCACATCTGTGGCTAGTTTTCGGGGCAGAATGTAATGATGTTATCACCGTATACAGCAGGTGACCAGGTTTGCGCTACCCTTATGTTCTACAGGCGGCAGTGTCAACTTCTCTGAAGATATCGGGCGATGAAGAAATTTTTTTGTGTTTTTTCGTGGTCTGCACCAAGAACTTTTTCCCGTCGGTTTTGAACATGACAGCTCCATCTAAGTCCGTCCGGTAGATTTTTACTCCTGAATCATTCAACAATTCCAGAGCCTTCAGAGACGGGTGTCCAAATGGGTTGCCTTCACCCACAGATATGACCGCCACCTTTGGGGATGCGGCCTTATAAAAAGCCTCGCTTAAGGACCCGCGGCTGCCGTGATGAGGCGCTTTGACCACCGTCGTCGGTTCGATCAGCTTCTTGGCAACCAACCGGTCCATAACTTCCCCATCAATGTCCCCGGTCAAAAGGAAACTGATGCGTCCGTACCGCAACCGCATCACGACCGAATCGCTGTTGTATGTGCCACGCTGGTTGGAGATCCGGCCCTCGTCGCTCGGTTCAGGGTAGAGAACGTCTATCGCCAGGTCGGGGTCCAGCCTAACCGCCTGCCCCTGTGAAAGTTCAACCACCTTCAGCGTCTTCACCTGTGTACCTGTTTGCAGTTCCTGGTAGTTGTATCCAGGCCAGGTTGTATCGCTTACTCCTAAAACCCGTGGTCGCATTTCCCTTATCACGGTCGATGCCCCACCGATATGGTCAATATCAGGGTGCGTTATCACTAACATATCGAGGCTCCTCAAGCCCTTTCTGGCCAGAGCCGGAACAACAACCTTTTCCCCTACGTCGTACAGCTGGTTACCGCCGCAGTCGACCAACATGAAACGGCCCTGAGGGGTCTTCACCAGAATCGAATCCCCCTGCCCTACGTCCAGAAAAGTTACCTCCAGCCATCCCTTGTCTCTGAACCCCGGTGTCACCAATAGTAGCCCCAGATAAACCACAAGGAGGAAGCAACTTAACGCTAACAGTCTTTTGTCGGTCTTGACCTGGGTCGAACTCAAACAAACTAACCCCGCGTAAAAGCCTATCACCGACCAAAAAGGCGGAGCAGCCACCCATAAGTAACTGCCAGGCAAACACGACAGCCATCTCGACATTTCCGTGATAACATCGACTGCGAGTCCAGCCGGGAGAAGAAAAACCGCTGCCAGTGGAGCAAACACCGTACTCACCAAAAATCCGATTAGGCCCAAAATCAAAGCCACCCCGGAAAGATAAGTCCCCAAAAAATTAGCCAAAAGAGAAGAGAGTGAGAACAGAGAAAAACTGTGAACAATCACTGGAAGCGTCGCCGCTTGTGCCGCCAGCGGGATGAGAATCGCGTCTACCACCTTACCCTGGTAAGGTATCATCTGACGCCAGGCCGGGTAAAGCCAGACCAAGCCCCAGGTCGCTAGAAACGATAGCTGAAAAGAAAGCTCGAAAAGCCATACCGGATTTAAGACAAGCATGATTAAACCTGATACCGCGAGGGCATTGGGCAAGTTGGGCTCTCGCCCTCCATAATAAGCGAGTAATCCCAGCCATGCCATCAGGGCTGCCCGTAACAACGAAACCGGCCACCCAGTTAAACACCCGTATCCTAGAACCAACACGGCTGCCAATACCCCTTTGGTTCTCCTTCTGAGCTTCAGCACTTCACCGGTCCATACCCCCATAAGCATTACAAACCCCACGTTCATCCCGGACGCTGCCAGGATGTGGGCCAGTCCCGTTTTCTGAAAATCGCCATAGTCCTGGGGATCAATCTCGTCGCTGGTACCCAGAACGATCCCCTTGGCAATGGCTGCTGTGGTTTTGGGCAAATAACGTTCGATTGCCGCTTCCCCTTTAGCGCGGGCTGACAACATTAAGTACTGAATAAAACTAGAACTACGACCGATTACCCGCAGGTCGTCCGGCTTCTTCACCGTCAGAATGTAGTAAACTTGGCGACGCTCCAGGTACTTTTTGTAGTTGAACTCTCCAGGATTGCCTGGCTCCCTAACCGTTTCAAGCTGGCCTTTTAAAGATAAATAATCCCCTTTCTGCACCGGCACCGCAGAACGCACTACAACACGTAGCCGATTCATCCCAGGTTGCCCGGAATTGACGTGCAAGTAAAAGCTGGTTCTATCCGGCTTAACCGCCGGAAAATCCGATACTGTTCCCGTAACTTCGACCCTTTTAGGGGTAGCCATTAAGGGAGGGACCTCCGGCACCCTGACACTCCAATAAAAAAGGCCGAAAGCGACTGCTCCCGCAAGGAGCAAACCTTCCCGCCACTTACCGGTGTAAACAAGGACAACTAAAATCATGCCGGCCCCTGCCCAAAACCAGGAGCTGTCATCGGTGCCGGCTACAAACAGTCCCAGGGCAAATCCGATGAAGAGCAGAACGTTAGGCTGGTTCACGATGCTTCTCCCCAGAAAACAACGTTAATAGCTAGACCGGCTTTTAGCGCACGGTTATCAGGTCTTTGATCTGCTCGTACCGCTTATCGCCAATGCCCGACACTTCCATTATTTCCTCGGGCGCCTTAAACCCTCCGTTTCTTTGCCGGTAATCTACAATCCGCTGGGCCAAGGCCGGGCCTATCCCCGGTAACCGCTGATCTAATTCGTTCACAGAAGCAGTATTTATATTGACCTTACCACCTGTATCAAAGCCTAAACTGTTCGCAGCGGTTGCGGTTTCAGGTAGTTTTTCCCCCAGCTTAGGAACCACTACCTTGCCCCCATCAACCAGGGTTTGTGCGAGATTGAGCTGGTTGATGTCTGCTTCCGCTGTAGGATGGGCCTTTTCCAGCACCTGAAACACCCTGTCGCCTGAGTTCATCTGAAATACCCCAGGGTTCTCGACTGCCCCGGTTACGTGCACAAATATGGGAACCGGCTCCTCTTTTTCTTCGACCGTCTTTTGGGCGGTTTCCTCTACCACCACTTCTTCCGTCTGCAATTCTTCGCCGCCGGCCCGGTTATGCCTGTAATCGGCGTACTTGAAACCGACAAAGAAAATAACAACAGCCGCAACTACCGCCAGTGCTTTCTTAACCCGAGCATCTTCTCCCAACACGATTATAACCCCCGATGACAGTCACGAAAAAAGATTCACCGGCAATACTTAGATATCGAAGCACTTGACCCCGCCAATTTCCCAGGTCTAGTCCCCAATACTGTTAACTTTAATTCTCCATACGTTGACAAAATCCTCCCTTTATCCCTGATATTTCATTTTGCTGATAAGAAATTTTTCATCTAGCGGTTGCCTTCCGCGGAGAAGTTGTCGGTAAACAAATCCCGTCATTACCCCGCTGGAATTGTGAAGAATTGCGGTGTTCCCTACCCCTCAGTTCTAATTCCAATAGCCTTTTCTTTAATTCAACTCCTCCCGGAGCTGTGAAACCGCCGAGCCCGTGCCGCGCCACTACCCGGTGACACGGTATTATCAGGGGACAAAGATTACGCTTCAACGCCTGCCCTACGGCCCTTGCTGCACCCGGCTGTCCCACAGCCCGAGCTACATCCGAGTAGGTTCTGGTTTGTCCGTATGGTATACAGCTAACCTGCTGGAGCACCCTGCGGGTAAACTCCGGGTACAAGGAAAAATCGACCTGGATACCCCAATCTTCGACAACTGTCCCTGCAAAGTATCCCTCTACTTTTTCCGTCACCGAAACAAACAAGCCCTGATCCCGAACCAGATCAGGGCCTGTTTTCTCGATAATCTCGGCAACAACGGCCTCCGGCGAAGGTAGAGGAAGCACTAAGAAACTGATGCGCGCACTATGCCCTGCTAAACCAACCCAACCCCACGCGGTTTCGAAAACGCTGTACCGCATGTTGCCCCCGCCCTTCCCTCACGAACACCGTTTACAGAACCTCTGTCCTTTTCTTAATCCAACTACTACCCGTTCTTGTTTCAGTTCACCACTATGTTGACCAGTTTACCCGGCACGGTTACGACCTTTCTCACCGTCTTGCCCGCTAGCATCTCTTGGATACGGTCTAAAGACATAGCAACGGTTTTCATTTCGTCCGGACCCGCACCCGAAGGAACCATCGCCCTTTCTCTCACCTTGCCGTTAATCTGGACTACTATCTCAATCTCGTCTTTAACCAAAGCTTCTTCATCGTACTTCGGCCACTGCTGTTGATGGACGCTTCCCTCGCCGCCTATTGCCTCCCACAGTTCTTCCGCTATATGAGGAGAAAACGGAGACAAAACCAAAACCAGCGCCTTCAAGGCCTCCTTGACCACCGCCAGGTTCTGATGCTCGTTATCTTTATACTGGTAAAGGACATTGACCAGTTCCATAATGGCGCTGATGGCAGTGTTAAAATTAAACCTTTTTTCGATGTCCTCGGTCACTTTCTTGATGGTGAAATGGGTTCGATACCGCAGCTCGCGGTCGGCCGCACTCAGATTCGAACCCGGAACATAAGGTTTGACCCCCCGTACCTGGTTCGAATATTCGGCTACCAAGCGCCATACCCGGTTCAAGAACCGGTAGCAACCTTCTACCCCCTGGTCGCTCCACTCCAGGTCTTTTTCCGGAGGTGAAGCGAAGAGAATGAATAGCCGGGCGGTATCTGCACCGTAGGTGTTGATAATATCTTCTGGGCTCACTGTATTTCCCTTAGATTTCGACATCTTGGCCCCGTCCTTCAATACCATTCCTTGAGTGAGAAGGTTAGTAAACGGCTCCTCACAAGAGACCAGCCCCAGGTCATAAAGTACCTTGGTAAAAAACCGCGAGTACATCAGGTGCAGAATAGCGTGCTCAACCCCCCCGATGTACTGGTCGACCGGCATCCAGTAATCTACGGCTTCCTTGTCCCAAGGCCTGTCTTGCACGTGAGGACTACAGTACCGGAAATAGTACCATGAGGAACATACGAAGGTATCCATAGTGTCGGTCTCCCTTTTGGCCGGACCGCCGCATTTTGGACATTCGGTGTTGACAAATTCCTCTACATAAGTAAGAGGAGATTCACCCGTCGGGCGGAACTCGACTTCGAGTGGCAGTATCACCGGTAATTTATCGTACGGTACGGGTTGAGGACCGCAGTTATCGCAGTAAACGATGGGGATAGGGGCTCCCCAGTACCGCTGGCGGGATATGAGCCAGTCGCGCAACCGGTAGTTTACGGCTCGTCTCCCAATGCCCAGAGCCTCCATCCATTCAATGACTTTCTGCTTGCCGTCCTCATTGCCCAGCCCGTCAAACTGGCCCGAGTTAACCATGACCCCCCCTCCCTCATAGGCGGCGGTCATAGCATTGGGATCCAGTGGCATACCCTCAGGCTCAATTACCACCCGAATCGGAAGACCATACTTGCGTGCGAATTCAAAGTCCCTTTGGTCATGGGCAGGAACTGCCATTATAGCCCCGGTCCCGTATTCCATCAAAACGTAATTAGCTATCCAAATCGGTACCTTTTCCCCATTTGCCGGATTTATCGCGTAAACCCCGGTAAAAACCCCTTCCTTCTCCCCTTCCGTCGAAGTACGGTCGATCTCGTTCAAAAACTTCATCCGATCTATGAACTCATCGACCGCTTGCTGGTACGGGGTGCCGCGAGTAAGCTTTTCCACCAAGGGATGCTCAGGAGCAAGCACCATATAAGTTATTCCGAAAACGGTGTCAGGCCTAGTAGTAAAGACCGAGACAGTTTCATCCGAGCCGTCGATAGCCAAAGAAAACTCGCAGCCTTCGCTGCGTCCAATCCAGTTCTTCTGCATTATCTTGACCTTTTCCGGCCACCCCGGCAACTTGTCAAGGTCGTTAAGAAGGCGCTCTGCATAATCGGTAATCTTAAAAAACCACTGTTCCAGCGATTTCTTCTCTACCCTGGTGCCACACCGCTCGCAATCCCCGTCCACTACCTGCTCGTTGGCCAGCACGGTGGCACAGGACGGGCACCAGTTTACAGCGGCCTTCTTCTTGTAAGCCAGCCCGTTTTCGTACAACTTCAAAAACAGCCACTGGGTAAACCTGTAGTACTCGGGCTTGCAGGTAGCAAACTCTCGGGTCCAATCGTAGCTGATGCCCATCGACTTCAACTGCCGCTTCATGTTTTCTATGTTGGAATCGGTCCAGATGGAAGGGTGTATTCCGTGTTTGATGGCTGCATTTTCGGCAGGCAGCCCAAAAGCATCCCAACCCATAGGGTGCAGTACGTTGTAGCCGTTCATGGTCTTGAAGCGGGCCACAACATCGCCTATAGCGTAATTACGCACATGCCCCATATGTAGGTTTCCAGAAGGGTAAGGAAACATCTCGAGGTCGTAATACTTGGGCTTGGTCTTGTCTTCGGTAACAATGTAAAACCCGTTTTCTTCCCAGAAGTTCTGCCACTTGGCCTCAACGGTTTTGAAGTTGTACTTGCTCTCCATAAAAACCTCCTTAAAGCTTGAGGTTGTAATAACTACAAAACCCCCCGCCCCGGTGAAAGGGACGAGAGGTTTGCTCCCGCGGTACCACCCTCATTGACAAAATAAATGGTGGAGCTGGCGGGAATCGAACCCGCGACCTCCTCCATGCCAAGGAGGCGCGCTCCCTCTGCGCCACAGCCCCATCTTTTGCCCGCTTACAGCTGATAACGGAATCCCTCCGGTGCAGGCTACCCTCAGCTCACCCGCACAGCTCCCCGGCGAGTTCGGCTCTGGTCTGTGCTGCCTTGCACCTTCCGCCAGCTCTCTGTTACAGGGACCAAGGCCTACTACTCCGGTTCACAGCCTGTCCTTTTTTCGACTTGCAAGAGCAATTATATGATACTTGCAAGAGTTAGTCAACTTCTTGTACTAGTT
>NZ_JABUEX010000089.1:0-6950 GCF_013314835.1 Syntrophothermus sp. | reverse complement strand
GTAGGAGTAAAACAAAATGAAATACCAGAAAGCATTAGTATTCGAAAACCTAACGTAAACTACGGCCAGGAGAGAAGCCAACAGGTGCCCCAGGACCCAGGCGTCCACAAAAAGGTATGTAGGCCGTCTCCGGACAAGCAGGCAAAGCAGCTGAAAAACGACACCCACCGCAAAATGTCAAAGACCTTCGCCCAAAACTCCACTATAAACGTGCGTTCTTTTTTGTTTTCGCTGGGCACCATCTGGGTGAATTCACGAGCCCCCTTTTTGTCGGACAACTGCTCGGAGGAAGAAAGCATTCCTCTTTTTTCGGTCTGCCTTTCCGTGAAAAGGGCTGCCTTGCCCCTAATTTTTTATCAAAATCACCATCCAGGCCATCATGTTGCACCCGTCGTCGTCTTTCCTAACCTTAAACTGGCATCGACCGGGTATCCATCAAACCACCGAATAACTAATGGCTTGCTCCAGATTAGGTGATCGATTCATTTTGGAAGGAGTGATCCAGAAAGCATTATGGGGTCTAGATTGCCAAGGAAAAATCGTTACAAACGGTAGCCCTTCCGTTCCATGTAAAGCTGGTTGAGTTTCGTGAAAAACTGTTTGAGCTCTTTTTGGATTCTCGCGGGATGAACGGCTGACCTTACAACCAGCGTTAATCCGTGGTGTAACCTGCTTACGATATCTTCACCCAGGGTCTCGGGATTGGTAGCTGCGGATTTCAGCTGCTTTTTCTTTGCTTCAAAGTACCTGCGATCCTCTTCCGCGCGTTCCTCAAGATAGGCCATGACTTCCCGGTTGGCAGGACGCTCCGGCTTTAAGGCATCTTTGATCATCTCGACCTTTTCGGCCCTAGCCTGTTGCTTGAGGTCAATCCATTTGGCGGTGGCCATCATAAGACCTGTTAATTCCTTGCTCGCTGCGTCCTCTGCAGCCTTAGTGAAAAGGGAGCGAAACTTTTTAGCCACATATCCTCCCTGGTAAGCTCCCAAAATGGCACCGGCGCCTCCCCCTACAAGAACTCCTGCTGGGCCAAACAGCAACCCGCCGGCTGCAGAGAGAAGCGCCTGCCCCAAAGTGCTCGTAATGGTTCGGGCAGCCACGTCAGAACCGACATTTACGATTGCCTGTCCAAGGGTGGCTTCGTTATTCAAGATACCCTTTATGTTCCGGGCACTGCTCACTGCTAAGGACAGCCAGGGAATTTCAAAATCATGGAGGTCTGCCGCTGCTTGGATGGTCGTTTCGGTTACTTTGACAATCTCTTCGCGGGAAAGGTAGTCCATAACGTACACGCTATCAAGCCCGGCTACCTCGCCAGCCAACTCTTTGTTAACCAGAACCGGTATATCAGGATACCTTTCCAGGTGCTCGAGCACGCCTCTACTATCGGCCATACATTTGACCTGAAACGGCTGGCCATCAACCAGTATATCCCACCCTTCGTTGTTCGGGGCAGGAGGAAAAGTGACTTCGTGGCCCCTTGCTTCCAGCTGCCAGGCCACCACCTGTTCGGCCACGTAGCCCTGCAGGTTGTTGAGGTTGCCGGTTAAGGCCTCGGCATCAAGGCGCAAAAGCTCACGTGCGTATAAAGAGAAGTAAAAAATATTGCTCAAATCCTCTGCCCGGGCGAAGTCTACACCGGCCAGAACACGGGGGTCAAGGCGCACGTAATCGTAGAGAAGCTCTCCCAAACTCAAGCCGGCAATCAGGTGGTTCACAGTTTTATCTCCGTCGCGACCGCCGATGATTCTAGCCAAGCGTTCCTTCGCCGGTAAATCCCAAACTTTCTCATGCAGCGCCTCCCTGATCCGTCCCTGGCGCAGCAACTCGTAGATCCTTCTGCTTGCCGAGAAACGCACGGTTCCTATACCCCCCGGGCCAACCGGTAGCTGGCGCCTATATTGGGAAAGCAGATCTCAATCTTATGGCGCTTTTCCTCCAGCCGTTTGACAGCCGCCTCACATTCCTGAATTTGTCCTGTCAAATCTTTAATTTTCTGGTTCAAGAAAGATACGGCTTTGGCATGCTCTGCAGCCTCAGCCCTCTTTCTCGTTAAAACCTCCAACTTTTCCTTCAGGAAAACCACCGTTTTGGGAAGTGCTCCTTTTAGATGTTCTGTTTCCAGTTTTTTTACAAGGTTCTCCAGGTGCATCCTCTTCTGCTGCTCTTGACAGCTTAAATCATAAGCAATCCTTAAATCTTTCCAGAGGCGCTTGAATATATCACCAATGCTCCCGGTATGCCTGCTATGGGCCTTCTGTCGATGCAGCTCCATAATTCTTGAGTAGGTCTCCATGATGGCTTCGCACTCGCTTCTTATAAACGGAACTGTGCTTAAGGATAAAAGAATCTCGTCCTGGTCGAGTGCGATGATAATTTCGCGCTGCAGTTCTGCAATTTGAAGTTCGGTGCTCTTTAATGCCTGCTCATAACTGATGAATTTGGTTGCCTCACAATGACATTGTCGCTCCAGGGATTGCTTTCGCATCTTTTCGCGATTTAGCCTATCTTCAATAAGACCGTACTCGTTCAGCGCTGCCTCCCATTCCTTTAATAGCAACTGCATGTCCGCGGATTCACCTTCAAAGTTCAATGCAAGAAGGACTACTATTAAGCCCAACAACCGGTTCTTTAAGGTTGCATTTTGCCGCTTACAGAGAATGTAGCCGCCAGAAGTTAAAGCAGGTATCAAGAACAGAGGGTTTGCCAACACCGCAAAAAGTGAACTGGCACCAACATACACCGCAAACGGCAATGTTAGGCCCACAGACCCTGCCACGGCAGCAATAAGGGAGCTCAACGCGGTGTAGAAAGAGAACCCTCCCAGATGAACCAGTGCCGCCAGGCCCACACCCAGGGTCCCTGTTTCCAAAGCTCTCCTGATAGTTTGACTGGTCAACGCCTCCACGCCGAGGCCCTGCTTGAGTCTCTCCTGCTCCTGGGAAGAGAGGTTAGATACAAAGCGGAGAATTTCTTGAATGATCCTGCTCTTTTTTTCCTCGTCTGCGTCGCTGAGGCCGGCGAACAACTTGTTTATAGTATGCCGGAACAGGTCCTCGAGTGAGGAGCCGCGAAAATCTTTATCTGCCTGCCTTACCGCTTCCAGAGTCTTAGCAATCAGATCCTCAGCATTATCCCAAAAATCTTTCCTGCTCGAATAGTGGTAAGCAGGCAAGCCTAATTCATGGTTTAAACGCAGAAGAAGCTGCAAGATCAATTCCTCGCGTCTATACCCGTTATATCGCGCCACGGCACGTCTTAGCTGGTCTTGAAATCCACCGGTTTCGGAAAAAAACTCCTTGATCTTTGCGACGAGCAGGTCGAAGAAGGAGATGTCAAGAAGGCCCAGCATAAGCTTCAGGCCATCCAGCTGAGTGCGCAGCAAGCCCTCCACAAAATCTTTCCCATCCAAACTCTCTCTCTCTCTCTCTATTCCTCCTGTTGACATCTTGAGCGGATAACCACACCACTTGTTTCTTACCTGATGTACTAAAACATCCTTACAAAAGGTCGGCCATAAGCTCACGCACCACCCCCTGCCAGAAGGATAACAAACTTCCATGCTTCTACGCTAAAGTATTATTTTTTTGCAAGTAATATTCGGCAATTTTTGAAAAACTCCTCCTGATAAGGAGGAAAACGGAAGGAGACTGACGAATTAAATCGTTAGCGCTTTGCTAACCAAGGCCTTTTTCTTAAAAACGGAGGCTCCGCCAGTATGAAAGAGGGTTTTTTTGGATGCAAGACCTATATGGCGGAAAAGCAAGGGCGTCCTCCTGGCGCGCGTTGTCTTGCTGCTCACGGTCCTCTTCGTCCTCACCTTCTTTGGCCCCCGCTACGCTCTCGCCGCGCTCCTCGGCCTTGCGTTCTACGGCTTCCTCAAGCAGCCCACCCTCAAGGCACGGCTTATCCACCACGTCTTCCAAATCCCCGGCGGGAGGTACCGGCAGCCCGAGGAGATTGCCGCGGTACTTACCGAAATTGCCTCTACTATGGCACGCGCTGTGGAATACGCGACCGATGAACTTTAGGCGCCTCTCAACGAGGCATTAAGCCGCACAATGAGGGACCTCGTAGCAAAGACAAGAAGCGTGTACGAGGCTAAGAGTAAAACCTGACCGTTTTTAAGTTATCATGGGTGATGGTTAGAGGAACGTCGAAGGCCCGTCTGTGACCTTCAAAGAAGGTCTTCTGTCTTCGAGAGGGAAACACCTGGCAGAAAGAGAAGCAGCTGTTGGTTAGGCGCCAGGGCAAAGAGTTCTACTTTGACCAATTCTCCGGCTACAATTACTAGACTGTGACGGTATTCCAGTCGCATCGGGCGTTTGTGCCCGGTTCAAAAGAGGGAGGAGGATTAGAATGGAATTCGTGTGGTCTGAATCCGGTGATACTAGTATTGCTGAAATCGAGATCTGGAAAGCTCTGAAGATTGCCCTAGCCAATGATGAAGGTATTTGTTACCATCGTTATCCTATTTTTTCTGCAGATAGGTCACGGCGCGAACCTGATATCCTAATCTTACACCGCCAATGGGGACTTTATGTCATTGAATGCAAGGGCTATGATATTAATAACATTGAAAGGATAAACGGGCCTGTCTGGGTCATGAAAGATTGGCACTCTAGTCAAGAAACCCCTTATACTCAAGCAGAAGATCAGATGTGGGCAATACTTGGCAAGTTTAGAAACGAAAGCTGTTTACGTAAAGGAAGACAGGACATAATCCAAGGTCACGTTTTTATTGGGCTCCCTTTCATAACACGATCTGAATGGAGGGATAAAGGGCTTGATTTATCACCAGCCTCACCCCTTACTATTATCTTTGCTGATGACCTAGATCCGCATTCTTTAAGAAACCGCTTGCAAGATATTCCTGCGGAGGAAAGGCAAGAACCTCTTACAGAGGAACAGTGGAAACTTGCCCTTGCAATACTGCAAGGTGCTCCAGTTTTACATCGCGAGGCCCGACCTGAGCCAAAGAAAAGGAATATAAAGGCCTTCATGCTCAAGGAAGTCGAAAAGCAAATATTAAGCATTGATAGAGACCAACATAAAATTGCAGTTCAAATTCCAAGTGGTCCCCAGCGAATTAGAGGTTTAGCAGGATCAGGAAAGACTGTAGTTATGTGTATGAAGACAGCTTGGATGCATTTAAGATTTCCAAACTGGGATATTGCTTATACCTTTTATACCCGCAGCCTATACGGCATGATCAGAAACCTAATTACCCGTTTTTATCGCTACTGGGCGGATCAGAACCCTAACTGGGAAAAAATCCACATCTTTCATGGTTGGGGCGCAAAAGATCTACCAGGCATGTATCGCTTCGTTGCCAATGCAATGCAACGAAATCCTCGTAGCTACACAGAAGCTAAGAATGTTTTTTTATATAAAGAACAAAATGAACTTTTGGGTAAGTGTTGTAAGGAATTGCTAGAAGGCGAGGATGAAATACCTGTATTGTTTGATGCAATTCTAATTGATGAGGGCCAAGATTTTCACTTTGATTTTTACAAGTTATGCTACCATGTCCTAAGAGAACCAAAGAGATTAATCTGGGCTTATGACGAAGTTCAAAGTCTGGAATCTCTTTCAATTCCTACCACCATTGATATATTCGGCACGAATTCTGACGGCTCTCCTATAGTTAACCTCGAGGGCACCTATCCAGACGGTGAAGTTGAAAAAGATATAATTTTAAGCCGTTGTTATCGCACTCCTCGTCCTGTTTTAGTTACAGCTCATATATTTGGAATGGGCCTGCTCAGGCCACAAGGTGCAGTTCAATTCATCCCTACTCCAGGTGGATGGGAGGACATTGGATATGAAATATGCTCGGGGACATTTGAACCTGGGCAAAAGCTTACAATTAGAAGACCAGAAGCTAATTCTCCTCACCTTTTGGAAAAATTGGCAGGATATCAAGATCTTGTTCAATGGAAAGTCTTTCCGAATAGGGAACAAGAACTTAGCTGGGTTGCCGAGCAGATTGCTAAAAACATATATGAGGATGAATTAAGGCCAGAGGAGATTGTAGTAATCTCTTTAGATTGGAAGAATATGGATAAGGATTTAACCCAATTGATAGAGAAATTAAAGAATAACAATGTCCAGGCAATAAGGCCAGGTATAGAAACTGGAAAGGAAGAGTTTCAAAAACAGAAGCATGTTACCTTAACTGGGATTTTCCCGGCCAAGGGAAATGAAGCATCTATCGTTTACGTAATTGGTTTTGAACAAGTAGATAGTGATCCCCTGTTAATTGTCCAGCAGCGAAATCAAGCCTTTACAGCCATAACACGCACTCGTGGTTGGTGTATCCTAACCGGTCTAGGAGAAAAAGCTGAAGCATTGTTCAGAGAAATCGAAATGATATTAGCTAATCCTGAACAGATTACTTTCGTTGTCCCTGATCCAAAAGTTATTCAACGTAATCTCGACAACCTGGAGTATGAGAGACGCCGAAACAGAATTAAGAAAGCACAGGACTTGACGAATCAACTTGCCCGAATTTTAAGAGAAATAGATGACCCTGCATTGAGAAATAGACTGATTAAAAAGTTGCAAGACAGTAGTTCATAATAATGGTACCGCTTGCGTCATATGGCTCGATTCACTTCCACGTAAACAACCTTTTGGTGACTTTGCAAAACCAAAAAGGTTATTAAAGGAATCTCTATAAAAGGGAATGATAGATGAATATAAGTTGAAATTGAAATAATTGACCTACTAAATTCACAGGTAGCAAGCACCCGAACCTATGCAAACCAAATGGACATCCTATTCGGGATCATCTATCCGATATTTTATCTACTCCTCCCATTGGACAAGCCGGGGAAAGGGATCAAGAATTGATTCATATTGTTCTTTAATTCCGTAAATACCATCTGGATCCAGCCGTTTATATCGTAGGTATTTTACCAAACGGTCACGAGGGTTCATCCATCCTA
>NZ_JABUEX010000088.1:0-6987 GCF_013314835.1 Syntrophothermus sp. | reverse complement strand
GAACTTACCGAAGCGCTCAACCGCCCGGCACGTTCGAATTGACACCTGGGCCAGGTTTTGCATGAGGGGCGCGATTCTTTCCCATTCCAGGTGGTGGCCGTAGACATTCCGGAAAACGTGGCGAAAGCGCAGGTATTCATCCAGTTCCTGGGCCAGTTCCCTTGTGAGCAGGGGAGGACGCACTCCCGGCACGTCAAGGGCCATGCTCTGCAAAAGGCGCTTGTGCCAGTCTTCGCCCCGGGGGCAGCCTCCGTTGATCACCTGCGCGATCAGCTCAAACCCGTTTTCGAGAGCTGTATAGAAATCATGCAGGATGCTTCCTGCTGCCCGGAGGTCGTAGATGTCGGGGTTGCTGCCCCTGGTCGCCAGCCATTCTCTGCCTTGCCGGGCAATTGTCTCGATCTCGTTAACCAGGGCCTGCAGTTCGCTGGCAAGGGTCAGCAGCCGGTTCCGGTCTCTCATAAAGGAGAATCCCCCTTTCCTGGACGGCCTCCTTCAGTGCCGCAGGGCAGGCATCCAGATCGATGAGGTCGACGTTTCGCTCCAGTTCCCTGTTCAGGCGGGCGAGGACCGGGAAATATTCCTTTGGCGAAAGACCTTCAACTGCCAGGTCGATGTCGGAATCCTCTTCGAAGCGCCGGTAGCCCTTGAAATAGCCGGCCAGGGACCCGTAGAGCCAGACCCGCCTCACCCCCGGTTCGGCGGCCAGCATGCCGGCCAGTCGTTTGGCGGCAGCAAAGGCCTCCCGCGCCTGCTCCTCCATGCGCCTCCTGGCCTGGTCGGCCCGCCTGCGCCATCCTTCGATATACTTTTCCATTTCGGAATCTGAAATCTTTCCGCCCATCAGTTACAAACCCGCTTTTGCTCCCTTTTTCTGGCACCCTTTCGGTCCCAGTATATCTTTTCTTGCTTCTGCCCGTCAAGCAAAACCTTGGTGGCAGTCTCATTCTGCTTTTTTTGCTCCTCGGAGGGGTTGGAGGGGCCCCGGGGGTTGCCTTTTCACCGCCTTTAAGCACGTTTCAAGGGTTTTTGCTTGCGAGTTTCCTGTAAGCTGGAAGGAAAAAGGGATTTGAGGGCGAATGAATATTTTGGTAAGGACGAAATAGACAGCCTCGCCCATTCCCTTGCCAGAATCGAAGAAAGATTGTGAACATTCAGGAGGCCAGGGCCGCATGGAAGCCGCGATTAAAGAAATTTCTCATGTTTGTCTCAAATTCTGGCAGGAAAAACTGAATTTAGTAAGAATCTAGTAAGAATTTAGGAAATAGATGCGGGAATTGGGCAGAGCAACTCCGTTGCGAACGGTAATCTGCATGGAGAAATATCAGACAGTTTTCCCCGCGTTCAGAGGGAGTGGATAGCGATAAATGAGAGGAAACAGGTTTCCAGGGAAAAAGCGGAACAAGGCGGCAGGGATGCCGGGGGTGTTTCACGCAAGGAGAAAAGAACACAGGATGAAAAAGGAAAGCGGGGAGGGGCGCCCCCTGCTTTATTTGGACCTGCGGTTTTTTGCCTTTCCCGCCCTGCTCCTTCTCCTTTTTTATCCGCCCTTTTTGCGCGGCCTCTTCTTCGCCCCGGAGCTCCTGCCGACCCACATGATCACGGCTGGAGTTTTTCTCCTCTGCTGGTACGACCGGGTGCTGCGGCGCAAGGTGAAAGTTTTTCGAGCACCCCCTGGACTACCTGCTCCTGGGGCTGGCGGGAGCCTACCTCCTTTCTACCCTCGTGGCGGTGAATTTGCGGGGGGCAGTGGGGGAGGTGCTCAAGGCCTTCAACTACTTCCTCGTCTTCTGGATGACCTCGCGTCTTGTGGAGACGGAACTGCACGCCCGCCGGGTTTTGCAGGTGCTCTTCTGGGCCGGCCTGGGGGTTGCCCTGATCGGCCTGGGGGCCGCTGCGGGGCGGATTCCCTACCCTGGTGCCTTTGCCCAGGGAGAAATCATGTCTACCTTCCAGTATCCCAACACCCTAGCGGTTTACCTCACAATGACGACGGTCTTCGGCCTTGCCCTGCTCGTCCGGACGGACAGGCTCTGGCTCCAGTCCCTTTACGCCGCCGCCCTGCTCCCGATGCTGGTAGTGATCTTGTGCACGATGTCGCGGGGAGGCTGGATGCTCTTTCCGGTCGCTCTGACGGCCTTCTGTATCGGGCTGCCCCGTTCCTGCCGGGCGCTTGCTGTTTACACTCTGCTGGTCGACCTGGGCGCGGCCTTATTTGTGGCGCGTTCCTTTGTCCCCCAGGTTCTTCAGAACCTCCCTCTCAGTACGGGGAAGCTGCTCCTGCCCGGTCTTGCGGCTGTGGTGCTCGCCCAGGTTATTTATCGGGCGGCCGTTTTCGTCCTCGATAAGTATGAGGTTGCCCCGCGGGTGAGGAGTTGGCTGGTTGCCAGCCTCATAGTTTATCTGGGAATAACCGGGATTTTCTACTACACCTATGCCGCCCAGGCACTTCCCTCGGTTGCCGCCCAGTTCGTCCCGGTTGCGGTGCTCCGCCAGCTTGAGCGGATGGACCGTTACGACCCGAGCTTCACCGAACGCCTTCGCTTTGACCTGGATGCCCTGAAAATCGTGAGGGATCACCCCTGGCTCGGCACCGGGGGAGGGGGCTGGAACGCACTGTACCACCAGTACCAGCCCTACCTCTACTGGACCACCGAGGTGCACAACCACTTCCTCCAGGTCTGGGTGGAGGCGGGAACCCTGGGTTTTTTGCTCTTTGTTGCGGCATGGTTCTGCTTCGGACGGGGCCTTTACAGGGTCTGGCGCAGCGTCGAAGAGGCGGGCCTCGAAGGAGATCCTGCAGGGGAGGGGGAAGCCGGAGCGTGGGTTTTCCCCTGGGCGAACGGGGTCGCCGCTCTGGCGCTGGGGCTGCACAGCGCCTTTGACTTCAACCTCTCCCTGCCGGCGATGGCCCTCATCCTCTGGGCGCTTTTCGGCCTCGGCCAGGCCTTTGAGCGGGAGATTTGCGCTGACCCCGAAGCGTGGCAGAATCCCCGGGGCGGGAGGGGAAGAAACAGGCCCCGTTCCGGAGGCGCCGAGGACCGGAGCTCCGAAAATCCCTCGGAAAATCCCTCGGGCTGGCAGCTGGCGCGGGCTGCGCTGGCCGGGACCCTGGCCGCTGCTCTCCTCTTCCTTCCTGCCGCCAATCTCTACGCTGCCGGGAAGACGGGAGCAGCCGGGGCGCGGGCGCTGCTCCGCCACGATTTTGAGCAGGCCCGGGCGCTTTTCCGCCGCGCCCATCGTCTGGATCCCTTTACTGCCAGCTACCTGGGCGACCTCGCCCAGGTTTACACGGTGCTCGGCCTGAAACAGCGGGATCCTTCCCTGCTCCTGCAGGCGCGCGATTACGCCGTCCAGGCCGCCAAAAGAGAACCCTACAACTGGCAGCTGCGCGCCACCCTGATCACCACCTACTTCCTGCAGGGGTTTGTTGACAAACCGGTCCAGGAGGCGGAGGCCCTGCTGCAAACCAACCCCTGGCTCACCTTTTCCTACGAGACCCTGGCGGGAGCCTACGTGACTGCAGCCCAGCAGCACCTGGCGCGTCACAACGGGCAAAAGGCGCGGGACTACCTGGAAAAGGCGCGGGGGCTTCCGGCGCTCCTGGAGGCGAGGCGCGCCACCGTTAAAGAGGAGATGCTCCCCCGCTGGAAAGGGGAACCCCTGGCGCCCAGTCCGGGGCTCTACCTTGCCACTGGCCAGGCCGCCTATCTCCTGGGGGATTACGAAGCCGCCGGGCGCGACTTCTCCCTTGCCGCCGGGGACCCTCGCCTCAAACAGGAGGCCGACCTGTGGCGTGCTGCGACCGAGGCCCGCCGGGGCCGCGATGCGGAGGCGCGCCGCATTTTAAGGGAACTTGAAAAGGTGAGCAGCGTTTACAGAACCCGCTACAGCCAGATTCTTGCCCTGGGCCCCGCCCGGTAGGCGGAGGCCCGGCATGATGTCGACTTTGGGGAGGGGAGAGAGTGTGAACGAAACGCGGGAATTGGGATTTACCGAGGCCGTCCAGGAGATAGATCTTCGCGCCTACCTGAAGGTGCTCCAGAAGTGGAAGTGGCTCCTTGTCCTGATTACGGTGCTCGCCATGGCTACGAGCGGGGTCTTGAGCTTTTTCGTGCTTCCGCCTGTTTACGAGGCGCAGGTGGTGCTGATGGCTACTCAGTCGGCGGAGCAGGAGCAGCGGGTTGTGCGGGAGGAGGACGGGCTGGAGTCTGTTGTAAATACTGTCTCCCGGCTCCCCCAGATGACCATCAACAGCTACGTCGGCCAGCTGAAGAACGAAGCCCTTCTCCGGCAGGTGATCAAAACCCTGAAGCTTGACCCCATGCTCTACACCCCTCGCACCCTCGCGGAGATGATCGAGGCGCGGGCCGTGAAGGACACGAACCTGATTGAGGTCAAGGTTTCCGGCAGCGACCCAAAGCTTGCCGCCAGAATTGCGAACACCCTCGCGAAGGAGTTTCTGGAGTTCATTTCTAAGAAAAACCAGGAGCAGATGGCCCGCTCCGTGGAGTTTCTCCAGAAGCAGCTGGCCGAAGAGGAAAAGGCCCTCGCGAAGGCGACGGAGGCCTTGAAGAAGTACGAAGCCGAGCCGCGGGGCGTCCCCCTCCTCGAGAAAGAGATGACATCGAAAGTGGAAAACCTCACGGCTTACCGCGCCCAGCTGGTGCAGGCGGAAATCGAGTACGAGCAGGCCCGCGCTGCGAAGGAGCAGATCGAGGAGGCCCTGAAAAAGACCGAACCGAAGATCACGGTGCGCAAGTTCAGAGAGGACGGCCAGGGAACCTACGAGGCCGAGGAGATCAACCCGACTTATGTTTCCCTGACCCAGATGCTGGAGGAGAAGAACGTCGCCCTGGCCGAAAAGGAGGCCCAGCTGAAGATTACAGGCGAATCTATCAGCCTGCTGGAGGAGGAGATTAGAGACCTCCAGGCGGAGCTGACGGACAAGCGGGCGCAGCTGGAGCGCCTCCAGGGAGATGTCGAGCGGATCAAGAAAACGCGGGATATTCTGGCGGAGAAGATCACCCAGACGAAGATCGCCAAATCGATCAACCTTGGAGAGACGAACCTGATCGTCGTCTCCGAGGCGCAGGTCCCCGATTTGCCGGTCAAGCCCAGGAAAATGCTCAACATTACAGTGGCCGGTCTCCTCGGGATCATGGTTGCTGTAGCTGCCGCTTTTCTGTTTGAATATCTGGACAACACCATCAAGACTCCCGAAGATGTGAAACAGTATCTCGACCTGCCGCTCCTGGGGAGCATCCCTGCAATGCATGCGGGCCGCATGAAGGCCCGGCCGGGTGAAAGCAGGCCCTAAAAGAGGCCCATTTTGAATAATAAATCGGTGAAGAAAAGTGAGGAGCGCCTGTCATGAGCAGAAATGACAAAAGCAAAGACAGGGGAATCGAAATGATCACCCACTGGCATCCGAAGTCCCCCCTCGCGGAGGCCTACCGCACCCTGCGCACCAGCATTCACTTCAGCGCCTCCGGAGAGCCGCTGCGGACGCTTCTCATTACCAGCGCCGGCCCCTCTGAGGGAAAGTCGACCACCCTCGCCAACCTGGCCATTGCCATGGCCCAGGCCGGGGGGAAGGTGCTCGTGGTGGATGCCGACCTCCGCAAGCCAAATCAGCATAAGATTTTCAACGTCCTGAACGGCGCCGGGCTGACGAACCACCTTGTTGAAGGGACTTCCCTGGATGGAGTGATCCAGGAGACGGAGGTTCCGGGTCTGTATGTTCTGCCGTGCGGGCCGATTCCCCCCAACCCGTCTGAGCTGCTGGGGTCGCGCCGGATGGAGGATTTTTTAAAAGAGGTGCGGGAGCGCTTCGACACGGTGCTTTTCGACTCGCCCCCGGTCGTTGCGGTGACCGATGCCACGGTGCTTGCGCCCCGCCTGGATGGGGTTGTGCTCGTTGTGCGCTCGAAGGTGGCGCGGATCGACCTGACGAGAGAGGCCAGGGAGCTGCTCGAGAAGACGGGGGCGCGCCTCATCGGGGTTGTCCTCAACGCGGTGCGCCTTCCTGCAGAGGATTATTACTATTACTATTACGGCGAAAAGCGCAGGCGCAAGTAAGCGGCAGAAGGGGAAAAGGATATGGTGGATTACCACGTTCACATCCTGCCCGGCCTGGACGACGGGGCGGCGTCCGAGGCTGAGTTCCTGGCGATGGCGCGGGAAGCGAAAAAGGCGGGGACTACCCGCCTCATGGCAACCCCTCACTTTCTGCCGGGTGTTTACGCCACCAGCCGCGAGCTGGTGCTTGCGGGTGTCGCCGCGGGGCGCAAACTCCTGCAGGAGAGCGGCGTTGATCTGGAGCTGGAGCCGGGGATGGAGGTTTATCTCTCTCCTGAGGTGCCTGGTCTCGCCCGGCAGGGCCGCCTCCTGACACTGGGCGACCGCGGCCGCTGGCTCCTGGTGGAGCTTCCTTTTCAGGAGATCCCTCTTTACGCCGAGCAGGTGCTCTTTCAATTGATGCTGCAGGGGATCACCCCGGTCCTTGCCCATCCTGAGCGCAATCGGGAGGTCCAGGAGGACCAGGACTGGCTTGCCCGCCTCGTAGAGCGCGGCTGCCTGGTCCAGCTCAACGCGGGGAGCCTCTTCGGGGAGTACGGGCGCCGGGTGAAGGCCGCCGCCGAGTCGCTGGCGCGCCGGGGCCTCGTCCACCTCCTGGGGTCGGACGCCCACTTTTCCGGGAGCCGCGGCCTCGACCTGGCTGCCGCCCGCAAACGCCTCATGCAGCTCCAGGGGGCGCGCACTACCCTCCTGGATGCCCTTTAAAATAGCGCTCCTTAAAAAGCAGGCTCTTTTGCCTCTCCTTCGATTCCTGTTTTCGGGTACCCTCCAGATTTTTAGGATACCCCCTCAAAAAATTGCTCCCCTGCGAATAACAAAACAAGAAAATTTTCCAGAAGAGGGGAGTGGTAGTGTTGCGGTTGTGGAAGAAGCGTTTGTTTTGCGTGGTTGCGCTGGTGGTTGCCG
>NZ_JABUEX010000087.1:0-6998 GCF_013314835.1 Syntrophothermus sp. | reverse complement strand
CAGATGTAAAAGATCTGGCCGAGTCCGCTGGACACTATACTCTATCCAGATTCAACTACCCTGCCGGAAAGTCCCTTACATCAAAAAACGGCTCCTTTTGCCTATCCTCCAATAGACAAAAGAACCCCCTCCCCTTGTCTCCCTCCTCCTCTCCTGGCCTGATTATTTCTTCCCGATTTTTTTCC
This sequence comes from Syntrophothermus sp., assembly GCF_013314835.1. Taxonomy (NCBI): domain Bacteria; kingdom Bacillati; phylum Bacillota; class Clostridia; order Eubacteriales; family Syntrophomonadaceae; genus Syntrophothermus; species Syntrophothermus sp. The sequence goes on along the minus strand of NZ_JABUEX010000087.1, from coordinate 6,813 downwards.
TGCTATTCCTGGGCTTCTCTTAACAGATCTTCCCTAATGAACACTTAATCAACCGCGACGACATCCCGCCCGAAATCTTTCAAAGCGCACAATGTCGTCTTCCTGAGAACCGTCCCCTTGTTTCTTGTTTTATTGTTTTAGAAGGATTTAGGCAATTCTTTATCCCCAAACTCTTTTGCCTCGCCGCTATTGAGGGGAATATACCAGCGGCGCCTGGTTTCCTTTCCCTTTTCAATAGGAAACCAGGCATACTGCATATCCCGTTGCATTCCAGGGGTGACATACCAGACCAAGTTGCTCAAAAAATAGGCTGGTGCAAGGTCTTTTAAATCGTAAGCATGCCAAACTGGACCCCTAACAGGACTGTTAGCCTCTATCCCATTTCTCCAAAAACGTATAAATTTACTGGCTCCTCCAGATATACAGTTAACAGCCCGTAACACATCTTGGTTAGCAGCGTCCCTACATGCTTCAAGAAGTACTTGATAGTCAAGGGAAATATCATCATAGATAAAAAGTCCAGACCAACAATTTTCGCCCTGGCAATTTTTTTTCTCATTGCGGATCCTTTGCGCATCTTCCCCAAGCTTTTTTAAGGCCTCTAAGAGTTCATCCCGAGAAGAAATTTTTGTTTTAACCTCGACTATGGCCTTTACTGCATCAGGCGTAACAATTACAAATTCACCATCTTTAAAAAGTGTTGGCCTTGATTTGGAAACAATCAATATATCAAGTTGCTTTGATGTTTGAGGAATACCGCTTTTATAGCATACAAATCCCTTGCCAACAAGAACGTTTTCAGGCAAATAGTTGCGGAGTGCTTTGCGAAGTACAGCCTCTTTATGTTCGCCATCGCTCTGCCAATGCGAGCTTCCTATTAGATCACGGACGCGGTTTTTAGTTGCCTCCAATTCCCTGGCTATAGATCGATGGTAACTAATTAAATTCCTTTCGATCGCCATCACAATCATCCCGCTCGATTATTAATCTCAAAGAAGTTCTTACCCCGGCCGGCCAGAACCTGGCCTGGTCTTGATCCTGACTTTTGCAAACTCTCTCAATAGCCTCAACCGATAAACCTTCTTCCGCCACAATCAGGGCAATCAGGGGCAATCAGGGGGACGGTTCTGCTGTTGGATCCAATCATGCAGGATTTTGTCTCGCTCCGGTTTTTCCATCCGGTGCAGGACACCAACAGGTCTGCCGCTTATTTTCTGACTTCGTGTTTCGCCGCCTGCCCCTGCCTGCACCTGCTCTTGCCTGCAGGCCCAAACATGAAAACCGTCCCTTTGTTTGCACTGTACTGGTCCAGGGATAACACCCATTCCATCTCCGGCAATAAATAGACAGTGACTGGAAAATTCATGCCGCACTTTTTCACCTCGCAGCCAGCAACTCCTTTACCTTACGGACACACTCGTCGAGGTTACGCTGGATCTCGCGGCCGGAGAACCGCACAACCTCCCATCCGGCGCGCCGCAGCCGTTCGTCGCGGAGAAAATCGGCGCGCAGGTCACGGTGGAAGGCCGCGCCGTCACATTCTACATCGAGTCGGCGCTCGCCGTCCACCACAGCCAGGTCTAGCTGGTATCCCCCGGCTTCTACGCCGGTCTGAACGTTAATCCCCGCTGCCACAAGTGCCTCAAACAGCCGCCGCTCTAGTGGCGACCGGAACCCGCCAGCTTCAAGATCCATAATGTACTGAGCCAAGTCGCGCAGAACTCCCGGCGAGGCCAGGCAGGCCCCCCGGTCACCTACGACGACGAGTTTGCGTCTTGCCCTGGTCACGGCCACATTTACCAGATTGGAATTGGACGCAAACGTCACGTGGTAGGTGGGCATCTCCCGGCTCACCACCGGCGAGAATATAATTATGTCCCGCTCATCACCCTGGAACCGGTGAGCCGTATCCACCACCAGAGAATCACCAAGATTCGGCAAGCGGCGGACTACTAAGTCTCGAATAACCTCCGCTTGGGCTCGATAAGGCGTTACCACACCAACGGAAAGACCTTGATCCCCAAATTGGCCACGCAGAGTCTCGAGCTGGTGGACCACGGCCTCAGCCTCCGGCAGGTTTACCACGCTCCTTCCGCGCGGCCCGCGCCGGAACTGACCTGGGATGTTGATCCACCGAACAGCAGGTCCGGGCTGCAACTGTGACTCGTCGGTCAGGACCAAAAGACGTGAGCCGTAAAAATGGTCGTTGGAGAAAGTAATGATCGCTGGGTGTGACCGAAAGTGTTGGTCAAGGAAAAGTGGTTTCTCCCCGACGCGAGCGGATGCCAGACCGAAGAGACTACGCGAACGATAGGAGAATACAAGGAGATCGTCCGGCGTCAGGCCGAATCGTCGGGCGAGATTTTCCTCTGCCGCTTCCCTTAGAGAAGTGATGTGGGTGAGCTGCTTCGGGTCGCCGATGATAAGCGCACGCCTGGCCCGGTACAACAGCGGAATCGCTGAGGGGATGTCACACTGTGAAGCTTCGTCAATTATGACCAGGTCAAAAAGCTCGGCCCTAAGAGGTAAGTTGGTACGCGCCGAGAGGTTAGTAACTCCCCAGACGGGGAAAATGTGCAACGCGTCCGGCACAAGCCGGAGGAGCCGCCTGATGGAGGCTTTCTGTCCGCTTGCGGCTTTCGCCAACCCCTCGGCAAGAGCCGATGCCGCAGCGCGTTTTTCCGGCAAGGTGCCCCCGATGAGCTTGCGCCAGGTTGCTTCAAACAACTGTCGGCCGGCCTCCAGGCGACGCGCGGACATTTCCATGAGCCGGTCATGAAGCTCCCACCGGTCGGGAAGGGAGGCCAGGTGTTTTCGCGTGGCCTCTATGCGCAAGCGTTGGGCATCAATATCGCGGGCTACCTAAGAAAGCCGCAAACATTCCTCAGCCGTTTTCTGTTCAGGATCCTTGGGTGTCGGTATGGCAGACCCAACGGACTGGGAGAGGCGGTCCCACGCTGCTGCCAACTCCTCTCTTGCGCGCTCCCAGCGACGCCTGGCCCAGGGCCAGAAGGGCCGGGGCCTGCTCGCAAATGGAAGCAAAGCAAGCACCTCCTTTGCCGCCGCCGCCACTTCGTACGGGTCGCCAAGCGCGAAGACCGCAACCGGGGCCGCGCGGTTCAACTCTTCGTAGCGAGCTTCCTCAGCGGCAAGCTCCGCCTCAACCTTTTCACGCTCACGCGCTACCTGGTAAATGGGAGACAGCTCCTTTTCGACCATACGCCAGGCGGTTATAGCCGATCCCAGTTCAGTTGGTCTTTCAGGACGGGCAAGCGCGCGTTGAATTTGTTAATGCTATATTGCCCCGGTACTTAGTCGTTCCTGCCCGAATAGGTACCGGTTCATCGCTTACTGCTGCCAGGCGCTCGAAGATCACGTCTACCGCCTGGTTGTTTTTTGAAGCGAAACATACTTTCTCTTCTCGCACAACAGCAGAGGCTACGGCGTTGACGATCAGCTGCGACTTGCCTGTCCCCGGCGGCCCTGTGACTACCGTCAGTGGTGCAGAGAAAGCCGAAGTAATGGCCCGGTCCTGCGTCAGGTTCGTAGGAATTATGGTGGGATGCGGCTCAGCAGGAGGCGGTGCCAGTGCCGGTATCGCGCCCATGAGGACACCAAGCGGCCCCCGGCGCAATTCATCTGCGGGCAACGTAGAAAGCTCCTCCAAGTCTTCGATCAAGTTCCTAATTATTGGCCCACGCTCTCCAGTGTAAATGATGCATGTATTTGAAACACCGTCCTTAAGCGGACCTAGATGTTCCGGGACGAGGCAGAAGTCGGGTTCTACAAGACCTTCTGCCATGAGTATGTTAAGCCAGGCTTCCATGCGAGCGCGGGCTGACGAGGCTGTCTGGATCTCTTCCAGTTCCTCAATTGCTTCCACGAACCCAACTCTCTCTTCTCGAGACATACCGAGCAATTCCAACGCAAATACGTTCAGTTCTGGCAACGAAGTCTCAGGAAGCACGCGGAGGATACCAGAAGCAGATCGCTCTATTTCCACGGGGACGTAGAAAAAAGGGCTGAGGACCTTGCTTGGCACACCGTTCCGATCCCTGTTACCTGCCACTACGGGATATCCCACGAAAACTTGCTCTGCCCGGCCGGCCAAAAGGCGGCGGCTCAACCACTGGGTTAGCTGCGGGTCCTCCGGGAGATCCGTCCACGTTGCCTCACCAGTTATAACGCGTTCTTCCCCGGCTTCCAACAGGACGAATTGCCGACCCCCATCGGCCAGCGCAAACTCCAGCTCTCGCATCTGTTCGGCTTCGAGGCAAGCAATATAAAACCGGAGAAGCCTTTGTTCAAGCGCAGTGGGCCGGTCGTCAAAGAGAAGGGTGGTCTCGCGAACGTGCAGTTCCACATTTCCATCGTAGAACTGTACTTCGCCCCGAACGCGGATCCGGTGTCCAGGCTGAGGGGCGCTGCGAGCCTGCCACCAAACACACCACACGGAGGCCCCGTCGCCCATGTGCAGCGGTGCTTTTACAAAAACTTCTCCCGACCTTGTTCGACGCACGGTCCATTCGCCAACCATTCCCTCAACAACTACCGTCTCGCCAACTCTCAACTCAGTTAGTGACGTGCCGGGTGGGGCCTTTTTTCCAGATTTGGACGGACCAATCATCATCATTGCCCTCCCCTAGCAACCTTTCAGTTTTTAAACTCTTCCGCCGTTTCGGGCAGCGGCCGGAAAAGGACTTCCCGCAACGCTTAAGCATCCGCATTTTCCGGGTTCCTCCCCGGCTGCTTCTTCAATCTTCCACTTCAAGCTCTTTCGCTTCGCTCCCGGGAGCAGTAAAAGGTCAAAGCAACATAGCCTCAGTTTCTTCTAACACTCTACCGCAAGCTGCTTTAGAAGTATTTAGGCAATACAACCTTAAGATAACAAGTTTCAGGGCTGCAAGATGGTGTATAACAGAATTTTGATCCTCAATGAGCAATTTGGCAGTTCCGTCCTTAGCAATTATCCTGGCGGCCTCCTTCTTATCCTCTTCCGATAGTGTCTCAGAAATATTGAGGTAGGGTGAGATGTTTTCGAAGGATAATGGTATCTCATGGTAAAATAGCCATTTAGGTTTTACGGAAGCCTTCTCAGCGACTGCAGTTAAGTGTTTATCCAGCAGCGTTCGGAATGAAATAAACTCCGGTGCATACCTGTTTTCGCTGGTACGGATCAGGCTTTTTACTTCTTTTATCATTTTCGGCCGCCGTCGTTTTAATAGCATTTCTGCAATTAAGCGAATCTGGCGATCCTTCCGCAAACGGGAGTCATGAAGCAAACGAAAGAAAAGGTGATCGTTAAACCTTAAAAACTTCGCAGTATTAATATTCTCCACTATATCATCATAATTTCTAAACCACTCGCCATCTAACATTTCATTTTTTGAAGCATAATACATTAAAGCCCTCGCTAAGATTTCAAAAGCAACTACCGTTTTATGAAAAATTACCTGCGAATAAAGGAAGTATCGAGCCGTCAAATAATGTTCGAGGACGTGTGTAGCTTTTTGAGAAACTCCTATCACTTTTACGGGATTGCCCTGTGTATCTTTTTCCTCGCCAATTTCAAGATGTCTAACAAGATAGTCAAAGTCTACCAAACCATAACGGACGCCTGTATGGGTTGCATCACGCAGTAAATAATCCAATCTATCGGCATCTAAGCTTGAATGCATCAACTGGTTGTAAATAATATTGTCCTCGTGCTCCCCGTTGATAATCTTTGCCAGTTCTACCGGATCAAATCTGTGCTTCTTGAGAATATTTGCAATCTTGTGATTGTGATGCCTTGTAATTATTGCTGCACCTACGCGCTCATGACTGACAGACTTGACGCGATACCTCCTGCCTGCTTTTGTTAAATCATTCTCATCAGAAACAGAACTCTTTTTTCGGATCACCTGCTCTTCTTCAAATTGTATGCGCATAAAAACAGCTTCTCCAACATGAGAAAGCGGGTAATGTCCAACATCATGCAAGAGAGAGGCCATACGAAGTTTTCTTACATCGTCCTCATTCAGGATGCCCTTTTGGTGTAAGAGTTCTGTTATTTTACCCATAATAAAAAGAACACCCAGAGAGTGGCTGAATCGGGTGTGCTCTGCGGTAGGAAATACATAACTCGAAAGACCTAACTGCCTAATTCTCCTTAACCGCTGAAATATCGGCGTGTTAATGACCTCCCACTCCGCTTCTGTAAGCGGTACAGCTCCATATACATTATCGTTTATGATGCGGGTAAATTTTTCGCTCATAAAGAAATAAACCGACCCGCCTTTCGTCGCCACGGTCATCCTTTAAGCAAGCCATAAGTTTTTAATAAACTCCACGCCTGGGCTATCTGCTCCTCCTCATACCATGGCTTCATCCCGCGCAATCTCGCGCTCACCCGGCCATACTCCTTATCTTCAGGGTTTTTAACATATGCGATTTGGGCCAGGTAATGTACGGAAGCCAACAACTCCAGCCATGATTCCTGGCTGAGCCCATCAGCCGGAGGTTGAGATATCATATCCCTAAAACGCGCCAGCTTTTCTCTGGCTTCGTTCGATAATTCGTAATCCTTTACGTACTCTTCAATTTCATCTCTATGCTTGTCTATTTCGAAGCCGTCAACAGTAAGCTCTGTACAGTAAGGGCCACGCAGATACCACTCAAAACGGTAGCCCAGATCAATTCCAAATAACTGCATGAGATATACCATCTTCTGGTACTTTAAGCGCTCCCTAAAGCTGGCCATACTGAATCCGCCAACTTCCTTAAGGCAAAGCTGCAAAGCTATTAGCTGTTCGTCCACTTTTTCCCCCTTCC